>JANMTH010000497.1:0-10515 GCA_031390305.1 Thermoflexaceae bacterium | reverse complement strand
CCCCGGCGCTACGGCCCGCCCGCAGGGTTCACTATCAACACATAGGGACGGGCACCCACCGGCGGGAGCACGCCGGTGGCAAACGGATTAGCTCAAGGCGCCGGGGGGCGTGACGTGCGAGTCCGAGGATCGAGGGTGAGCAGCGTCTGAGGCGATCAGCAGATCCGTGGCTGCGGTGGGCCACAACTACCGGGGGCGGTAGAGAAGGTCCGAGACCCAAGGAGCGAGGTCCGAGGGTGTGGGAGGCGTCTGAGGCGATCAGCACATCCGTGGCCGCGGTGGGCCACAACTACCGGGGGCGGAGGTTCCTTGACACCCTACCGGGGCGCCCGGATGATCCGCGGACTTTCCAGAGGGAGCAACCCAATGGCCGTCCGTGGCTATGTGCTAATTGAAACCGATGTTGGCAAGGCGAAATCCGTTGGCGCGGCGATCGGCCAGTTCACCTACCCGGGGGCGCGCGTCTCGGTGGTGGACACGGTGACGGGGCCGTACGACGTGATCGTGCAGCTGGAGGCGGAGGATCTCGACGCGCTCGGGAACGCTATCACGGAGGCCGTCCAGAAGGTGCCGGGCGTGCAACGGACGACGACATGCCTGGCGGTGCGGCTGGCGTAGGGCGGAGGGGCGCCGGGCGTCAAGTTCGGTTGCCGGGTTTGAAACGCCAAGGGGCCAAGAGCGCCAAGGGGCACGCCCGTGCTCAGTTGTCGCGGACTTCCGTGAGTCGCTATGAGGCGGCGCCTGGGTGGTGGGAATGAGCCCACGCCAGCAGCGCTTCCACGGGGCGTGTGTTGACGATCCGGTCGATGGGAACTTCGCACTCGAGTGCGCGTGCGCAGCCGTAGGGCTGCCAGGCGAGCTGTCCGGGGGCGTGGGCGTCGCTATCGATCGTAAACACGCAGCCCATCTCGACGGCGAGGCGAAGGAGCCTGCGCGGGGGATCGCGCCGTTCCGGGCGGGCGTTCACTTCGACGGCCGTGCCGAAGCGGGCGCAGGCGGCGAAGACCATCTCGGCGTCGAACTCGGATTCGGGGCGGCCTTTGCCGCTGCCTCGCTCATCGCCTCGGCGATCCTGGCCAACGAGCCGCCCGGTGCAGTGGCCAAGGATATCGACGTTGGGGTTGGCGACGGCGGCGACCATCCGGCGGGTCATCTCCGGGGCGGGCATACGGAGCTTGCTGTGGATGCTGGCGACAACGACATCGAGTTCGGCGAGGAGGGCCGGGTCCTGGTCGAGCGAGCCGTCGTCGAGGATATCGACTTCGATGCCCGTGAGGATGCGGAAGGGGGCGAGGCGCTGGTTGAGTTCGCGGACGACCACTAGCTGTTCGCGAAGCCGTTCGGCGCTGAGGCCGTTGGCGATTTTGAGACGGGGAGAGTGATCGGTGAGGACGATGTATTCGTGTCCGAGGGCGATTGCGGCGCGGGCCATCTCTTCGATAGGGCTGCCGCCATCGGACCAATCGGAGTGGGTATGGCTGTCACCACGGAGGGCGGCACGGATGGAGCCGCCATCCGGGAGGGCGGGCGCGGAGCCCGTAACGCCAACTTCGAGACGGGTGAGGTACTCGGGCACTCTGCCGGCGATGGCCTCGGTGACGACGCCGGCCGTGACTTCGCCGACGCCGGGGAGGGCCTTGAGCTGGCCACTTTCGGCGCGGCGCCGGAGCTCAGCGGGATCGATCGCGGCGATCGTTTCCGCCGCTTTTCGAAAGGCGCGAACGCGGTAGGTGGGCTCGCCGGAACGTTCCAGAAGAAAGGCGATGCGCTTGAGTGCTTCGACAGGGTCCACGTTGGTATTGTCGGGGACGGTGGCGGCGCTGAGAAGCGAGGGGCGATGATTGGGACCGATGATCAGGGATCCGCTGACGCTTTCCGATGAGGAGCTACTGCAGGGCTGCGTGGTGGAGACGTTTCGTGCCTCGGGGCCGGGTGGGCAGCACCGGAACAAGACGGAGAGCGCTGTCCGCATTCGCCACGTCGAGACGGGGTGTGTGGCCCAGGCGTACGAATCGCGATCGCAGCACGAGAACCGGGTGCGGGCGTTGGAACGGCTGCGGGCGAGGATCGCCCTGGAAGTGCGGCGTGCCGTGGAGCTGACCGGCTACACGCCGCCGCCGGAGCTGCGGGCGATCCTCCCGGGGGCCGGGTCGCAGCGGGTGAAGGGCCGGAACGCGTCGTTCTGGCCGGGGGCGAGGGCGCTCCTCGATCTACTTGTCGCGGACGAGCTGGCGATGGCCCCGGCGGCGGCTCGGCTGGGGTTGAGCACGGGACAGCTGAGCCGGCTGATCACGGGCGAACCGGAACTCCTCCGGGTTGTGAACGACCTCCGGGCGGGGCGAGGGCTGCACCCGCTGCGATAGGACTTGTGAGGCGGGACGGTGATCGCCAGTATGGTGGCTACAGATCACACGGGAGGCTGCCATGACGTTCACAAACCCTCAGTACCTCGTCTCTACCGCCTGGCTGGCGGACCACCTGGAGGACGCGGACCTCCGCATCCTCGACTGCACGGTGTACCTGCGGCCTCCGGCCGCGGACGCGCCGCGCCAGGCCTACGTTCAGGAGAGCGGGCTGGCGAACTGGGAGGCGGGCCACATCCCCGGGTCGGCGTTCGCCGACCTGACGGGGGAGCTTTCGGACAGGGAGGCGCGGCTGCCCTTCACGATGCCGGCGCCGGAGCGGTTCGCGGAGGCGATGGGGCGGCTGGGCGTTGGCGACGGTGACCGGGTGGTGTGCTATGACGCGAACATGAGCATGTGGGCGGCGCGGGTGTGGTGGATGCTGCGGGCGATGGGCTTCGAAAATGCGGCCGTGTTGGATGGCGGGCTGAAGAAGTGGAAGGCGGAGGGACGGGCGTTGACGGCGACGGCAACGGCGGCGCTGGTGGCGCCGGCGACGTTCTCGGCGCGTGCGCGAGCGGACCTGATCGCCACGAAGGACGAAGTTTTGGCGGCGATCGAAGATGGTGGGACGTGCATAGTGAACGCCTTGACGGGGGCCCAGCATCGGGGTGAAGGGGGCGCGGCCTACGGCCGGGCGGGCCGGATCGCATCGAGCGTGAACGTCCCCGCGCAGGAGATCATCGACCGCGAGACGGGCGCCTACCTGCCGGCGGATGTCCTGCGGGCGCGATTTTCGGAGGTGGGGGCGACGGGCGCTAGCCGGGTGATCACCTACTGCGGGGGCGGAATCGCGGCGACGAGCGATGCGCTGGTGTTGACGCTCCTGGGGCACGGCAACGTGGCCGTGTACGACGGTTCGATGTCGGAGTGGGCACGGGACCCGGAGATGCCGATGGAGGTGGGCTGAGGCGCGAGGTGAACGAAGCCGGGCGGTGAGGCCGATGGCGGGCGGTTGGGGATGGTACGCAGCCCATGGCCCCGGTGGGCCGCAACTACGGGGGGTGCGGGTGGGAGCGGAGGGTTGATCGGGCGGTTGGGGATGGTACGCGAGTCCGCGGCCGCTGTGGGCCGCAACTACGGGGGTGCGGGTGCGAACGGAGGGTTGATCGGGCGGTTGGGGATGGTAAGCGGTCCGTGGCCCCGGTGGGCCACGACTACCGGGGGCCGGCCTCTGCTACGCTGGTCGTCGAATCTCGCCGCCGGCCAGGGCGTTGGTGGCGCTGGAGCGTGAGCATGCCAACCGATGCCGGGAACTTCACACCTTCGGCCGCGATGGTCGTCGTTGCCCACCCTGATGACGCCGAGTTCATGTGCGCCGGGACGATCGCGAAGTGGGCGCGGCGCGGGTGTGATGTGACCTATGTGGTGGTGACGAAGGGCGACAAGGGGAGCGAAGACCCGGAGATGACGCCATCGCGGCTGACGGCGATCCGTGAGGCGGAGCAGCGGGCCGCTGGCGCGCTCCTTGGCGTGCGGACGTTCGAGTTCATGGGGTACGAAGACGGCTACCTGCAGCACACCTTGCAACTCCGGCGGGACATTACGCGGCTGATCCGCCGCTACCGGCCGGAGGTGGTGATCACGTTCGACCCTTCGACGCGGTTCTTCAACGACAACTACCCAAACCATCCCGATCACCGGACGACTGGAGACGCGACGATCGACGCGGTCTTCCCGAGCGCACGTGATCGCCTGACGTTTCCGGAGCTGCTGACGGAGAATCTGCCGCCGCACAAGGTGGCGCAGGTGTGGCTGGCTTCGCCGGGTAGCGAGGTGAACGTGGCGGTGGATATCAGCGAGACGCTGGCGGTGAAGCAGGAGGCGCTGCTCGCGCATCCGAGCCAGCTGGGGCCGGACATCGCCGAGTTCGCGGTGCAGATGGCGCGCTGGGGGGCGACGGGGATGGATTTCGAATTCGGCGAGTCGTTCCGGCGGATCGTGATTGAGGCGCCGTTGGATGGTCCGGGGCGGTAGGCCGCGTCTGACGGTTTGGACGCGGAGACGCGGAGACGCGGAGAAAAAGGGGGAGAGCGCCTTCGTGGCCTCCGGGCTATCGGGGGAGCGTTGCGGCTCCGGCAGACCCGAGCCGTTCGAAGGCGACGGCGGCGGCGCCGAGGATGCCGGCGTCGTCTTCCAGGGTGCTGACGCGGACGAGGGTGCCGCTGGCCGGGCCATAGGCGATCGAAAACATCGCTTTGCGGAGCGGTTCGAGGAGCATGTCGCCCATCTGGAGGAGGCCGCCGCTGAGGGTGACGGCATCGGGATTGAGGACGTTGACGAGCCCGCCGAAGGCGAGGCCGAGGAGGTGCCCGCCGTGGCGGACCTCGGCTTCGCACTTCTGGTCGCCGGCGTTGGCGGCGGCGAAGAGGTCGGCGGCGGTCGGGTCGCGGTAGCCGACGATCTCGAGAAGGAGTTCGGAGCCACCGGCGGCCAGGAGCTTGCGGGCGCGGGCGGCGAAGGCGACGCCACTGACGAGTGCTTCGAGACAGCCGCGCGAGCCGCAGTTACAGCGGGGACCGGCCGGGTCGAGGATGACGTGGCCGATTTCACCGGCGAGGCCGCGGGAGCCGCGATAGAGGCGGCCCTCGATGACGATGCCGCCTCCGATACCGGTGCCCAGGGTCCCGTGGAGGAGGTTTCGGGCGCCCCGCCCGGCGCCGTAGCGGAACTCGCCGAGGGCGGCGGCGCTGGCGTCGTTCTCGATGAACACGGGAAGAGTGAGGGCGGTGGCGAGGGGCTCGGTAAGGACGAGGTTGCGGAATCCGGGGATGTTCGGCGCGAGGATGACCTTGCCCTGGTCGGCGTTGATGAGGCCGGGCGTGCCGACACAGACGGCCAGCGGCGGTGTGGCCGAAGCGCGGACGACATCGCCGAGGATGGTGACGAGGAGGGCGATCATCTCCTCGGGGGTGGCGCTCTTCGGGGTTGGAGCGTCGTGGCGCGCGGAGACGTCGCCAGACTCGGTGACGAGCGCGGCGCGGAGGTGGGTTCCACCCAGGTCGGCCCCGACGACAACCGGCGGCATGGGATCCACTCTAACGGAAGCGCCCGTGCGGTCGCGAGGGAGCTGGGGGTAGCAATGACGTGCGGGCCGGTAGCGTGGCACGCTGTCGCCGTGTTGTCGGCATGGGAGCGTTGGTTCTTGGGAGAGATACCGGTCGCCCGGCTGGGCACGATCGCGGCCGATGGGCGCCCGCATATCGTGCCGGTCTGCTTCGCGCTGGTGGGCGAACGCGTGGCGATCGCGATCGACGAGAAGCCGAAGAGGGCCGGGACGCTGGCGCGCGTGAAGAACATCGAACGGGACCCGCGTGTGACGCTGCTCGTGGACCGCTACAGCGACGCCTGGGAGGAGCTGGCCTGGGTGCGGATCGAGGGCGAGGCGCGGGTGATGGAGCGGGGAAGCGGCTGGGCCGAGGGGCTGGTGGCCCTGCGGGCGCGCTACCGCCAATACGCGCCGATGGCGCTGGAGCAGCTGCCGCTGATCGTGATCGAAGTGGAGCGGGTGGTGTCGTGGAGTTGGGGGGGTGGAGATGCGGTGCCGGCTCGGTAACCGGTGTGTCGTGGGGACGTGTCGTGGAGCGCGCGAGGGCCGAAAGCTGGAACATGCGTGTTTCAGTTCGCCATCTCCAGACGCTTGCGCCCCGAATCGCACCGATCGGAATCGCGGCTCTCGCCGCTGTGCTCTTGAAGATGATCGGAGAGTAGGGCGGGGCCAGGGCCTCGGGACGATCCGGAAGGTTAGGGAGGCTGGACGGATGACTCTCTGGCGACCGGGCCCCTGGGATGGCCGAAGAAGTGGGGCCTGTTCGACAACTAGCGCGGCGTAATGCACGATACTGACATCGCACGTTGCTTGCCGCGAGGCGGGCGCGGCGGGAGGTTCAGGTGAACGGCGCAACGACCAGTCCCGGCGACCAATGGACGTTCCTGACGAACCACGCGCATGTCCTGCTCTGTATCGCGCGTGACCCCGAGGTGCGGCTACGGGATGTCGCGATCCTGGTGGGGATCACGGAGCGGGCGACCCAACGGATCGTGGCCGACCTGGTTGGGAGCGGGTACCTGACGCGCGAACGGGTGGGGCGGCGCAACCAGTACGAGATACACCCGGAACTGCCGTTTCGGCACCCGGTAGAGCATGCGAGCAGCGTCGGGGCTTTGCTCCAGCTGGTCACCACACCCGAGAGGACGCGATGACAGAGAGAACCAATCAACCGATCGTGGGAATCGTGATGGGCAGCGATTCGGACTTACCGCTGATGAAGGCGGCGGCCGAGGCGCTCGCCGAATTCAGTGTTCGCTGCGAGGTGCGGGTGATCTCCGCACACCGGGCGCCGGCGATGGCCCTGGAGTACGCACGGACGGCGAGCGGCCGGGGCCTGAAGGTGATCATCGCCGGGGCCGGCGGAGCGGCCCACCTGGCGGGGGTGCTGGCGGCGGGCACGCCGCTGCCCGTTATCGGCGTGCCCGTGCCGTTGCAGACGACGGCGGGGCTGGATTCTTTGCTTTCGATCGTCCAGATGCCGGCCGGGATTCCGGTGGCGACGATGGCGATCGGTGGGGCGCGAAACGCTGGCTTGATGGCTGTCCGGATCCTCGCGGTGGATGACCTGGAGCTACGGGCGGCGATGGAGCGGTTCCAGGCGGCGCTTGAAGAGGGCGTTCGGGCGAAAGACGCCGCTGTTCGGGCGCAGTTCGAGTAGCTGGACTTCGGAGCCGGACCGCCTGTTTGGCCCTGCGTGGTACCGGGCGCTAGCCTTTGCCGGCCATCGCGGTGTGGACGCCGGAGAGCTGTGCGGACGTGAGGTGGGCGGTGGAGGCGGCTTCGAGCAGGGTGAAGCCGCCGTGGCCGACGTTGACGGTCGTGATCGAGGCGTTGGCCATCGGCTGGGGGACGACGCGATCGTCGTCTGTCGCTTCGCCAATGATGACGCCGATGGCGATGTAATGAGAGACGATGACGAGGTGATGGTTGGCGGCGGCCGCGGCGAGGCCGGCTACGAGGACGGTATCGACGACGCGTTTGCGCCAATCGCGGAGGTGTTCGGTCTGTTCGCGCCAGAGCCCGGCCATGAAGGGGCCGATCATCGAGCGGCGATCTTCCGCGGGCATGGCGGGGTCGAAGACTTCGGCCACCTCGGCCCGAATCTCGGGTTCGAGGGCGAGCGCGCGGGCGATCGGCTCGGCGGTTTCGCGGGTGCGGCGGAGGGGCGAGACGATGAGGCGGCCGGGATTGAGGGCGGCGAGGGCCTTCGCGGTGGCGGCGGCCTGTTCGTGGCCGAGGGGGGCGAGGCCGGGGTCGAGGTCCTCGGCGCCGGCGAGAGCGAGGCCGTGACGGATGAGGTAGATGGTCATGGCCGCACTGTACAGGACGGGGATGACCGGATGTCGCGGCCGGGGGGCGTCAGCCTGGCGCCCTGGAATACAACGAGATCAAGCGGGCGATGCGACTGTCGTCCGGGCCTAGGATCTCCTCGAGCCAACGGACGCAATATGGGAGGTCGAAGCGGTCGCCAAGCGTTTCGAGCACTTGTTCAATGTCCCCCCAGTCACGCGAACGGTTGAAGATGGCCTTGAAAACCAACAGATCTTCCGGCGTGAGCACGGGTACTTCGGAATCCCCGAACGGGAACCGGACAGCCCTCGCCTGGCATGCGTCATGAAACGGGTGATAGGCAAAGAAGAGGTCGATGTACCGGCCCTTCCAGCGGAGTCGCGTCTGCCACTCTCGCGCCAACTGGCGTCGTGCCTCGGAGTCATGGATATCGACACCGAGGTCGCCCAGCGTCGCCAAGGCTTCACCAGCCCTATCCATGGGAAGGAAGACGTTTATGTCGATGTCGCCGGTAGCCCGCGGCGTGCCGTAATAGTTGTACGCGAGTGCTCCTCCCAAGGCGTGAGGGATACCTTGACTCGTGAGTTTCGCCGAAACCGCGAGCGCGATCTCTTCCAGCTCGGAATTCTCGGTCACTCCTCTGGCAGCTTCGCGAAGACGGGATACTTGAGCGCTCGTTCAGGGACCGTGATGCCAGCGCTCCGGGCCATCGCCTCGGCGGTTCGAAGCAGCTGGTTCACCTCGCGGGCGCGCTCTTGCGGAGAGGCGTTTCGCCATCTCGATGCTTCGTCGCGATCCCACTCCCGGGCCGCGGCTACGGCTGCCAGAAGCCGCCGGTTCGCCTCGGAATGGGTTAGCGGCTCGGCCATGAATAGAGTATAGACGGGATGGGTTGGCCGGGCGTGACGGCGGAGGGCCATGCGCCCGTACACTCAACGCGAGGAGCATGGCGATGGCGACGTTCGCGACGATCAACGGGCATCGGATCCACTATCGGCTGGATGGCGAAGGGCCGTTGGCGGTCTTCGGGCACGGGCTGATGGGCTCGATGGGGCAGATCGAGGAGAACCTCTCGCTGCTCGACGCGCTGCTCGGCTCGGTCCGGCTGCTGACGTATGACGCGCGCGGACACGGGCAATCGGGCGGGCCAGAGGATGTGGCGGGGTATACTTGGGAGGCGCTTGGCCGCGACATGAGCGAACTCGCGACACACGCGGGTGAGGAACGGGCGTTCTTCGGGGGGGCTTCGATGGGCGCGGCGACGGCGCTCTGGGTGGGCGTCGAACAGCCGGAGAAGGTGCGTGGACTCGTCCTCGTGATGCCGCCGCCGCTCGGCCAGCGGAGCATGCGGGCGGCCCACGAGCACCAGGCGTTACAGGCCCTGGAGATGCTGGCGGCGGGCGTGGAGAACTTCGGGGTGGAGAAGACGGTGGAGCTGGCGCGGATGTTCCCCGGCTTCGCGACGAGCCCCGAGGAGGCGGACAAGCGGGCGGCGGCGATCCTCTAGCAGAACCCGCTGGCGATGCTCTACGCCATCCGCGGGCTGATCCAGGCGCCGGTCCACGATCCCGAAGAGTACCGCCGGGTGACCGCGCCGACCCTGATCCTGGCGCACGACGGGGACGGGTTACACCCGGCGCGAGCGGCGCGGCTCCTGCACGAGCGGATCGCCGGCAGCCGCCTGCGAATCGCGCCGGACCCTTCGTACTGGCGGACGCACCAGGGGGAGTTCCTGGGCGAGGTGGGGGAGTTCCTCGTCAGTAGCCAGTAGTCAGTAGTCGGTAGCCAGCCGTGGGTGGCGGTGGGGGACGCTGTGGCGATGCCCTCCCTGACGGTCGGGCTGCTGACCGGTGGCACCAGCAAACCGGCCACTGACTACCGGTCACTGACTACCGACTACTGACTACCCGATCATTCTCCAGCCAGGCGGCGTCGGTGAGGGCCATGAGGCCGCCGGAGACGAGCGAATGGCCGCCGAGGAGGACCGGCTTCGCGGCGCCCGCGGCGGCGGCGGTGAACTCGCGGAGGAAGGGGTCGGTGATCGCGGCGGGGTTGAGGAGGTCGCTCTGGAAGCGGTCCTCGCGTGATGGTTCGAGGCCGAGGTGCGCTTCGATCACGCGAGTATCGATGACGATCGCGTCGCCGAGGGCGCAGACGCGTTCGAAGAAGCCAGCGATACCGACCGCTTCGAGGAGGAAGCCGAGGACGGAGCGGGCGCGATGGGTGGGGCCTGCGGCGGCCAGCCCGCGCTCTTCGCTGAGCATGCGGACGCGGCAGGCGGTCTCCGTTTCGAGGTAGCTCCAGGCGGCGCTGCCGACGCGGCCGGTGACGACGAGTTCGGCGGCGGGATCGCAGAGGATGCGCATGACGCGCCGGTAGGGCGCGAGGGGCAGCGGCGTCTCGCCGACGGCGGCGGCCAGCGCGGGCGCGAGATCCTCCTGGAGGGCGAGGACGGCGAGATCGCAGGGCGTGTCGAGGTCGAAGTGGAGGCGGGTGCCGCGGGGCAGGGTGATCGGGCGCAGGCCGGCCTGGTCGCGGAGGCGGCGGGGGAGGACGTTGTCACGGGAGATGTTGGTGAGGCCGAGAAAGGCTTCTCCGGGCGTCCAGGCGGTGAGGTCGCTGGAGAAGAAGTTGTTGGTGACGACGACGCGCTCGGCGCTGGAGACTTCGCGGGCGAGCGCGGCGAAGTCATCAGCGGTGGCGAGGGGGAGGGCGCCGCCGCCCATGACGGCCGGGCGGGTGAGGCCGAAGCGGGCGACGAGTTCGGCGACG
>JANMTH010000466.1:0-2638 GCA_031390305.1 Thermoflexaceae bacterium | reverse complement strand
CGCCCTCAGCCTCGCCCAGGTCACTCAGGTCGCCGATGACTCGCCAGCCGCCCAGGCCGTGATCACCGGAGAGATGCGCGATGGTTCCGCCGTCCTTCAGGGTCTTCAGCCCGGCGACCTCGTTCTCAACGTCGAAGGGCGCGAGATCAAGAACACCAGCGAACTGATCTTCGCCAACCGCCTAAACCTCGGCGAAACCCAGACCTGGGTTATCAACCGCCAGGGCTCCACCCTCACCGCCAGCGTCTACGCCCGCTGGCACCCCCCCGCCGAACAGGGCCCCACCGGCATCCGCGTCGGCGCCCCTTCCACCTGCGGCGGTGTAGACGACGCGGGCAACGGGACGAACTGCCGCTACCTCTACCCCTACACCGAGAGCGTCTCCCACCCCGTCTGGAAGGCGATCCCCAAGGGATTCCAGTCGCTGATCGATACCGTTATCCTCACCAAGAACGAACTCCAGGTGAGATTCGGGGGCGGCGGCGGTGGCGCCGGTACAGCCGATGCTCCCGCCTTCCAGGGCCCCGTCGGCATCGCCTCCTCCACTGGCGATATCATCGACGCCGCCGGTTGGCGCTCGCTCATCGAACTGGCCGCCCTCCTCAGCCTCAACCTCGCCTTCTTCAACGTCCTCCCCTTGCCGATGCTCGATGGTGGCCGCATCCTCTTCGTCCTTATCGAAATCGCCCGCGGCGGCCGCCGGATCGCTCCCGAGAAAGAGGCGATGGTTCACTTCGCTGGTTTCGTCCTCCTCATGGCGAGCGTCGTGGTCGTTACCTACTTCGATATCGCCCGCATCGTCACCTAGGCGGCGGCGGGCCATGGCGTTCACGCTCGTCTTCCTCTCCCTGTTCGCCCTGGGCTGGCTCTGCGCGGCCATCCTGCCGTGGCTCGTCCTCTCCATCGCCACCCACGGCGAGGCGGGCCTGCCGATGCTCCCCCTCTGCCTCCTCACCGGTGTCGTGGCCGCCCTGGCCGTGCCCCTCCTTGGCGCCGATGGCGCCACTGGCCTCTGGGCGAGCTTCCCCGTGGCCGCCGGCGCAAGCACCCTGCTCCTCGCCGCCCGCCGCTTCACCCGCCCACGGCGCGGCGCGTCTTAGCCCGCCCCGGCTACAATCGGCCCATGAAGCCCCTCGCCCTCTCCACCATGTACGCCCAGCAGGAGCGCTTCGCCGATGGCGCCGACTTCGCCCGCTTCGCGAAGGCCGCTGGCTACGAAGCGATCGAGATCAGCCACTCCACCGATGCCACGAAGTTCCAGCAGATCGTCGACGCCGGCGTCCTCCCCATCACCTCGGTCCACCAGCCAACGCCCCGTGTCCGCCTGCCCGATGGCCGCTGGAATTCGAAGCCCAACCTCGCTTCGCCCGACGAGGCGGAGCGGCGCGTCGCCATCGAACAGGCGCTCGAAAGCATCGCCTGGACCGCCCGGCTCGGCGTCCGCAAGAGCGTCTGCCACCTCGGCGCGGTCGGTGACGGCATCGAGATGTTCGAGGAGGAGTTCGAGATGCGCCGGATGTTCGACTCCGGCCATGGCGCCGAACCGCGCTTCGCCACGCTCCGTGCCCAGGCCATCGCCCGGCGAGCAGAGATGGCCGAACCGTTCGTTGCCGCCGCTCGCCGCTCGCTGCGCGAACTCGTTTCCGAAGCGAGCCGCCACGGCATCACGATCGGCGTCGAAAATCGTTATCACTTCCACGAGATCCCTCACCCCACCGAGTACGCGATCGTCTTCGAAGGGCTGTCGCCCGACGAAGCCGGCTACTGGCACGATGTTGGCCACGCGGAGGTCCTCCACCGTCTCGGCTTCCTCGATCGCCACGCATGGCTCGACGCCCTCAGCAGCCGGCTCGTCGGCGCGCATCTTCACGACGTCGAGGGAATCGGAGACCACCGTGCCCCCGGCGATGGAGATGTCGACTGGGGCTACATCGTGAAGGGCGTCGGCCACCTCCCCGCCTACACCCTCGAGATCAACCAGTGGCAGCCAGACGAGCAGGTCGTCGCCGCGCGGTCGTTCCTGGAGGGCATCGGCCTGCGCTGACTGGCGCCGTTTCGGTCAGACGTTGCTGATCGAGAGGATCCGGCCGACACGTGGAACGAACGGCGCCAGTCTCGAGAGATCGTCCACGTCGCTCGTGAGGATATCGTCGGAACGCGATCCCGCCGAAACGACGACCGATGCGTCCACAATGTCGCTCGTGCCCGCCGCCGAACAGAGTTCGCCAGCGCGTCGTGCAGCCAGCTCTGTGAAGGGCTCGACGGCGCAAAGCTGTGAGAACCGGGAGAGATTCGCATTACGGGGGCCCCGCCATGCTTGAGCGAACGCCGTCGCCGGAACCGTTATTCTCGTCCCGTCTTGCAACCAGCGCTTCAACTGCGAGATGACTCGCCGATCGCCTCGGTCTACTGCGATGAGCGCTCCCGCATCGAGCGTCAGTCCGGCCAAGTAGCGCAGGCCTTGTTCATTTCGTCCTCGGTAATCTCGCCGTGGTCCTTCTCGAAGTCGGCGATGAAGGCGGCGAGGCGCTTGCGCCGAATATGGTCCTGGGCCGCTTCGGCGAGCCAGGCCGAGACGCTGACCCCTTCGGTTCGCGCAGCTTCCTGAACGTCCGACGCCAGGTCTTCGACCAGCGAA
>JANMTH010000319.1:0-1950 GCA_031390305.1 Thermoflexaceae bacterium | reverse complement strand
CCGCAAGCGCGCCAGCGGCAAGAGCTGGCCCGAGGCGCTGCGCTGCCTCAAGCATCGGGTATCTCGACCGGTCTTCCGACTGCTCCAGGCGGGCCAGATGGAGTGGGCCCTCGCCGCTTGACAACCATAGGAGCTTGTCAGGTGCCCTTTGTCTCGCTGCTCGCCAGCGCGTCGTGCTCAAAACGGTCCGATTCGAGGTCCGTTCGCTCACTGTTTCCGGGTGAGTCAGGTGCCCATCCGAAAACGAATCAGGTGCCCATCCGGAAAACCGGATGAATCAGGTGCCCATCCGGGCGCCGTGCCTGGATTCTACCTCGGGTGGGGCGACGGCTCAAACTGCTGGTAGATGAGCGGGCTGAGCAGGAACCGACGGCGAGGACTGGCATGACAACGCGGGTCCCTTCCCCTGGCCAGCTCGAGCAGAGCTTCGCCCGGGTGAACCAGCTCCAGGCCGATCTCCAGCGCAAGGAACGAGCGATCGGTCGGAAGGTTCAGGTCCTCGCGAAGGGCCTCGCCGAACTGATGGAGCCGGGTGCGCACCTGCATCGCAGCGGGGTCGGTCTGCACGCCTTCGACGCGGACGGCGCCGTGTGTCTGGCTGCCGCCTACCTCGAACCCGAGGGCGACACCTACCGCTATCGCTATGCGGTGCTGTGCGGTGGGGAGGCCGCCAAACGTGCGCTGCGGACCGCCGTCCTCGATCCGAGTGATTGTGACGAACCCGGTCCCGGGCGTCGCATCGCCCTGGCGACCTACGCCGACTACGACGACTTCGTCTACCGGCTCCCCAAGTTCATTGCCGGCGTCACCCGCCGCTTGGAAGAGCGAATCCAGCAAACGGAAGGGGTCGACCTGCAGATCCGGACTGCCCGTCGGCGGCTGTCTGCGGCCAAGCGTTCGGCACGCGTCTCGCGCAAGTAGCCCTCCTATATGACGTCCTGAGACCAATTCCGGTCGTCGAGAAGGCTATCGTGTGGATACTGGCGGGGCCTTTCGATGGCAAGCCCTGCAGGGTTGGTAGCCATCGGCCAAGGCGGCTTCCGTCGGCCACCACGTGCTCCCCGAGCCGCGCTCGTACAGACCGATGCCGTTCGGCGCCCACGGCGGGCCATCCCAGGCCGTGATGGCCTTCGCACCTTCATCTACTCGGCGGAGTGGCTCGACGCTGTCGGGCCAGCAGCGGTTGATCATGAACTTCGTCAGCCAGTAGCGCCGGCCGTCCGGTGCCTCCCAGTACCGGTTCGGCGTCTGGTATCCACGGAAGTACGCGCGGTAACTGTCGGGGTTGTCGGCCTTGAGCATCCGCTCGACGACCGCGTAGGCCAGCTGATCTGACTTCTGCTTGTGCGCGTATTCGTGCGGCATCTGAGGGCAGAGCTGGCGCACCCAGGAAAGTGCGTCAATCGACGCCAGGACATCGTGCTCCCTGCCGCCTTCGTCACGCACCGTGCGCGAGCCACCGATCTCGAGTGTCGTCATGCCCAGTCGGGACCTCATGTGCCTCGCTGTCAATTGTCGATGATCCGCCCGTGGCTCTCCGGACAGCGCCCGCGGTGCAGTCATAGAACCCGTATTCCGCACAACTGTCACCGGTGGCCGCGTGACCGAGGAACGAGCTGAGGCGATCTTGGCCGCTGTCGCGGGCCTGCCGAGCCAAGGGCCACCCGACGTATTCGTAGCGCTCGTCTATTCCACCGCCGCGCTCGCCCAAGCTGAAGCAACCCTCGCCGATTGAGGATCTCGACTTTGAACTCAGAGGTTTCCGTGAATGATGACCGCCCTTCGGCGGCTTTTGTAAAATCATGGCATGGCACAGGATTTGAAATCGCTGGTGCAGGAGGTGCTGCGCGATGGCTTCGCAGTGAACCTTGGCGTTTCCGATGCGAGCGGCCCATGGATAGCGCCGGTGGTGTACGTCTTTGACGATGCCTTCAATCTGTATTGGATCTC
>JANMTH010000460.1:0-3434 GCA_031390305.1 Thermoflexaceae bacterium | reverse complement strand
CCTCACACGATCGCCAGCTGTATCTCCGGGTTCCGGCGCTCCACCACGTTCTCCAGGCGTCCGCGAACGGCACTATCCAGCGCCTCGCTGCCCGTAGGGATGATGTAGAGGTTGCGCGTCCGCACCGCCTCGAACACGAGTTCGCCGATCTCGGCGGGCTGGATCATGGTATCGCGCATCGCCTGGAGCATCGCCCGCATCTGCTCGTTCTCAGGCGTCGGCTCCAGCGCCTGCTGTCCGTACTCGCTCTGGCGGTTGCGGCCCGAGTCGTAGATGTTCGTGTTCACGAACCCAGGGCAGAGCACCGACACCCCGATGTCGTGCCCGGCGCGGCCAAGTTCGTAGTAGAGCTGCTCCGAAAGGGCGACGACGCCGAACTTCGCAACCGTATACGGTCCGCCGACGGCGCCGCTGACGAGCCCCGCGACGGAGGCGGTGTTTACTACGTGCGCCTCCTCGCCGTTCGCGATCATCCGGGGGACGAAGCTGCGAATGCCGTGGACCACGCTCCAGAGATCGACATCGATCACCCAGCGCCAGTCCTCGAGCGAAAGCTCCCAGACGGCGCCAGGGCTGCCGCCGATGCCCGCGTTGTTGCAAAGCACATGGACGGCGCCGAACTGGCGGTATGCGGCCTCGGCAAGTGCTTCGACCTCGCCGGCCTTCGCTACGTCGGTGCGGCGGGGCAGGACCTTCACGCCCTTCGCGCTGATCGCCGCCTCGGCCATCGCCAGCGGTTCGGCCTCGATGTCGCCGATGACGATGTTCATGCCCGCTTCCGCGAACCGTTGGGCCATCGCCAGGCCGAGCCCGCTCGCCCCGCCCGTCACCACCGCGGTCTTTCCTTCGAACGTCTCCATCTGCTCATCTCTCCTTGTTTTTCACGGAGGAGTATACGGGCCGGGGAGGAGGTCGCGACTCGCCCACGGCCCGGACGCCGAAAGCTACGCTTCGAACTCGGCCATCTCCACGACGCGGCAATCCTGAATCGCCCGCCGCGAGGATACCGTCGGGGCCATGCGGCGGTTGGCTCCCGGTTCGACGGCCCGCTGTGCTACTTGGCCTTGGGGCGCGCCGTCCTTGGCACGAAGGCGGACCCCGTCACCGGCCGCACGTCGCGCTTCAAAATCGCCCCGCCCGTACCCTTCGCGGGTACGACGACGCCGTTCTTCTTTATCGGTTTGCTCTTCGCCATCACTACTTCCTGAAGTCACCGCTCATCGCTTGATCGCAAGCATACCAGCCGCCGTGAAACCTGGTGAAGCGACCCGTGCGGCTCAGCTTCCGGGTGGCCGGCGGCGCCGGCCGCCGCCCGTGCGCGACGCGCAGGCGAAGATCTCTCCTCGCAGCGCGTCTTGCGTCATGCCGGGCTCTGAGGCTATCGAACTACGCCGGTGCCCCGACGGCCCTATCGAGCTGTGTTTCAGAAAGCCCTTCGAAGCCGCGCCGTGCCTCATCGTGCTGCGCTTCCACCTTGTCTCGCGCCGCGCGGTGCTCCTTCGAGCCGAACGAATTCATCCGCCGTGCGTCGTCGTCGATCACGTCGAGCGCCGGCCGCCGGACGTCATCGTCGGCACGTTCGGTAAGCGCCTTGATCTTCTGTTCCCGGTTCATGCGATCCTCCAAACGTAGCTTAGCGCACGCCGTGCCGTCCGCGGCCATTTCATCCTGAAGGCCCCGAACAGGGAGAGGGTGACGACCGCCGTCAAGGCGGCGCGTGGCCGCGGCGAGTTAAATCGACGCCCCCTCACGCTTCTCCACCTGGACAGCGCAGTACTTGAACTCCGGCTCCTTCGCGATCCGCCCGATGACGGGATTCGTGAGGTAGTTCGCCGCCGTGTTCTTGCCGAAGGCATCGCCCCAGTGGAACGGGACGAAGACGCAGCCCGGCGCCACGGACGTTCCCATGCGGGCGCGGACGCGGATGAAGCCGCGGCGGCTTGAGACGTGGACGATGTCGCCGTGCGCGACGCCACGCGCTTCCGCGTCGTCCGGGTGGATCTCCACGAACGGCTCGGGCGCCTGGCGGTTGAGCTTCGGGACCTTGCCCGTTCGCGTCCGCGAATGCCAGTGGGAGGCGATCCGGCCGGTGGTGAGAATGAGCGGGAACTCGTGATCGGTTTGTTCGCGCGGGGGCCGGTACGGCCAGGGGTGGAAACGAGCGCGGCCGTCGGCGGTGGGGAAGACGCCGTCTTCGTAGCGCCGCGAGGTGCCCGGGTGGTCTTCAGTGGGACACGGCCACTGCAACGGGCCGGATTCAAGCCGGGCGCGGCTGGCCCCGGCCATATCACACGGGCGGCCAGCCGTAAGGCCGCGAAACTCGTCCCAAACCTCGCGCGAATCGCTCCAGGGAAAGAGTTCCGGGGCAAGGCGGCGGCCTACTTCAGCCAGGATCCACCAGTCCGGCCGGGCCTGCCCAGCGGGTTCGAGGAACGAGCTACTGTAGGTGATCATCCGCTCGCTATTGGTGCTCGTCCCATCCTTTTCGCCCCATTGGGCGGCGGGCAAGATGAGGTGGGCGAACTGTGAGGTCTCTGTCGGGTGGTAGATGTCCTGCACGACGACGAACTCGCCCGCCGCTAACGCCCGCTTCGTTTGGTGCAGGTCCGGCATACTTACGGCCGGATTGGTGGCCGCTATCCAGAGCATCCGAAGGGTTCCATGTTCCAGCGCCCGAAACATCTCAACGGCGGTGAGCCCCGAGCGTGGAGCGATGCGATCCTCTGGGAGGCCCCACGCGTCTTCCACCTCTCGCCGCTGCGCCGGGTCATCGACCAGCCGGTAACCCGGCAACATGTGGGCGAGCGCGCCGGATTCGCGGCCGCCCATCGCGTTCGGCTGGCCAGTGAGCGAAAACGGCCCGGCGCCCGGACGCCCGATCTGGCCGAGGAGGAGGTGGAGGTTGATCAACGAGTTGTTCTTCCACATCCCCATCGTGCTCTGGTTCGTACCCATGCAGTAGAGCGAAAGCAGGTTTTTTGCCCCCGCGAGGATACCGGCGACGCGCTCGATCTCGGCCGCCGGCACGCCTGAGATTCGCTCGGCTTCCGCGATCGGCTGGTCCGCGACGAAGTCCCGATACGCTTCGTACCCATTGCAGCGCTGGTGGACGAACGCCTCGTCCTCCGCGCCGGCTTCGATGATGAAGCTGCCAAGCGCGTTGAGGAGTGCGATGTCTGAACCGGGCGCGATCTGGAGGTGGATGTCGGCGAACTCAGCCGTCCGCGTCCGCCGCGGGTCCACGACGATGATGGTGATGTCCGGATCTCGACGCTTCCTCGCCTTCACCCGGTCGAAGAGCACCGGGTGAGCCTCCGCCATATTCGCGCCGACGATGAAGATGACATCAGCGACGTCGATATCCTCGTAAGATGTCGGCGGTCCGTCGCTCCCGAGGCTGGTGCGATACCCGGCAACGGCGCTCGCCATACAGA
>JANMTH010000314.1:0-2418 GCA_031390305.1 Thermoflexaceae bacterium | reverse complement strand
GCGGACCATCCCCTGCCGCGGGTCGCAGGTAGCAGTGCCCGGGGGGACGGGAGAACCGGGCGGCAGGGGGGGCGGCGGCGTCGTCGTCGACGGCTTGGGGAGGGGAGGGGGCGAACGTGGTGTCCCTGGCTGATCGGCCGGGCGGGGGGTGGCGGCGGCTGGCGGCGAGGACTGGCCGCGTATCGGCCCACCCGGCGGCGGAGGTGAGGGCGTCCGCGCGGGCATCGGCGCCGGGCCCGCGAATCGGACCCACGCCACCTCCTCGCGGTCGAACGATTTCTCGCCAATCAAAACGCCGCCCAGGCTCAGCCCCACGACGTCGCCGCTCACCACCGCCCCCGTGACCAGATGGACTTCGTCAGGAGCCAGATTCCGAGGCGCCGGCGGCGCGGCAGCGGCCTGACCGAACCCGACCCAGACAATGCGCGCGCGCGGTACGCTGTCCGCGTCCACTCGGCAGGACGCGTCGTTGCAGCTTCGGACCTCTCCCAAAAGGCGCGTTCCATCGCGAAGGATCAGGACATCCTGGGGGCGCGCCCAACTGACCGCGAGGGCCAGGCCCAGCGTCGCGCCGGCGCGAAGCGTGATGACCATGGAGCGACTCTACCCTTTCAACAGGCGAAGTTTCTGACGCGTCCTCCGGATCACGATCCGACGCTCATCTGCCGGCAACCCGCCCGCTGCGTGAGCAATGTTCAGACTCTTGGCGCGAAACGAAGCTCCGATGAGGGCTTCATCGCGGCGCTCAGCGCAGCGTCACCGCGATGCTGACCGCGCCGTTCTGGTTCCCAACCGACGACGTGATCGTATGAGTGAAGGTAACCGTTCCACCATAACGCCGCCGTTCAAGGAGCCCGAGAAACTGATCGCCTCAGAGCTATTCTGGGCCCTGATGGTGCCGCTGAGTCTGGCCGTCACGGACTGGCAGCCTCCGGTGCTTGGGGGGTTATAGGTGTGTTGAACGGGTCCTCTGACGGCGGAGGCGTAACATGGCTGTCGCAGGAGTCATCGCGATGCCTCGCGTTTCAGGCTCCCGAAAAGGCACCATGCGAAAGCCACTGCTCACTGGTCTGGTCGGCGTCGTTGTCATGTCCACCTCGGCCAACGCACAAAGCGTGAAGATCGAGCATCAGCCGGCAGCGTGCGCGGTTTCTGAGAAGTTCCCGCGATTCGAGGCGCGCTTCCTTCCCCCCGAGAGTGTTGCGGTGGCGCGCATCTTCTTCCAGGGTGAGAACCGGGCCGAGTGGTTCGCGGTTGTGATGAAGCCGGAAGGCGCTTCCTTCGCCGGTGTTCTTCCCAAGCCGAAGAAAAGCCTGAAGGCGTTCCGCTACTACATTGAGGTCACGGACAAGGCGCTCGTCACGAGCCGCTCAACTGAGTACACCACGCAGGTCGTGTCGAGTTCCGGCGAGTGCAGTGGAAAGGCTGTGGCGGGGACACTCGGATCGGCGTCGGTCCTCCTCCAGGGACCGGCGGGCGCGGCTGCGTTGCCGGCCGGATTCGCGTCGACGGGAGTCACCGCGGCGGGTTCGGCGTCGGGCTCAGCCGCCGGGTCCTCGACCGGCGCTGCTGGTGTTGCGGGCGCCGCTGGCGCCGCGGCGGCTGCGGGCGGGGGACTCTCGGGCGGAGCCGTGGTGGGCATCGTCGCGGGTGCTGGCGCCGCGGCTGCGGGTGTTGCCGTTGCGGCGGGCAAGGGCTCTGAGTCGGGCCCTGCGCCGGGCACTGGAGGCTCCCCTTCGCCGACGCCTCCCACCGCGACGTCCTACACCGGCCCGTTCTCGGGGCAGCGGACAGATCAATTCGTGCATGCAGCCGGTCCTGGAGGCTGCCAGACGGTTACCAGGGCGCTT
The DNA here is from genome assembly GCA_031390305.1 of Thermoflexaceae bacterium. Lineage (GTDB taxonomy): Bacteria > Chloroflexota > Dehalococcoidia > Tepidiformales > Tepidiformaceae > JANMTH01. The sequence goes on along the minus strand of JANMTH010000314.1, from coordinate 568 downwards.
AGCGGGACAATCAGAATCACACTGAATCAGGCCCAGGGCGGAACGGCCAACGGCACGGCAAACATTAGCGGGACCATGACCGTCATCGCGAACACCGGGACGTGCAGCGCCGACCAAGGAGTCGGCTTTGTCTCTTTCATCGGCCATTCCGCCACCGTGACGGGCACCGTGGGAAACATCGCGTTCAGCGTGGCCAACCAATCTGAATCGGTGACGTTCACTGGCGCTTTGAACGGCGGCGTCATAACGGGGACGGCCACGTTCACCCAGAACCTCACGACGCCCACCTCAACTAGGAACGGGACCACGAGCATTCCGGTGACGCTCCGCTAGCAGGGTGCTGAAAAAGGCAGCTCAGATTCAGCGATCCTGAAGTAGGTTAGGGAATGCGAGGACAGAACCGAGAACAGCGGTCGATGTTGACGGGGAGCCTGGAGGATCGGATCCCCAGAGACCACCCGATCCGGCGTATCAAGCCGTTGGCAGACGAGGCGCTCACCCGTCTGCACGACACCTTCGAGGCGATGCATTCGCAGGGAGGACGGCCATCGATTCCGCCCGAGCGGCT
>JANMTH010000325.1:0-1778 GCA_031390305.1 Thermoflexaceae bacterium | reverse complement strand
GTTACCGCCGGTTCGATCTCGTCGCGAGTGAATGCGACGAAGATCGAGTGGCCGGCGGCCGACGCGACGGCGGCATCGAACGGGCAGGCCGCGAGCGCGACAACGAGTTCCGCCGGCGTCCGGAGAAAGGTCGCAACTTCGTAACCGAGCGAAATGAGGAGGTACGCCTCGATTCGCCGCTCGATTTCGGCGGCTGGTTCGCCCTGGTGATCGAAGATGACGTTGCCGCTGGCGATGAACGTCTCTACGCCCGCGAACCCGAGTTCGCCGAACAGCTCGCGCAGCCGCTCCATGCGGACGGTGTGGCCGCCGACGTTGATCGCCCGCAGAAGCGCCACATACTTCGCCACGGCCCACCCACCTACAGAATCGAGACGCCTTCGAGGTAGCCCATCTCCAGGAGCCGCGCGTTCGGCGCCCGCCGCGCCAGCTCCTCGCGAATGGGCGTCAGGTCGGTGCCACCGGCGGGCGTGAGGGGCGGCATCCAGTTGTCGTGGTGGTTAAGGACGATCGTGCGCGGCTTCAGCAGCTCAGCCTCGGTCGCCACGAACTGAGCGAGCGTGCCCTGGACCGGTTCGCCATCGATGTTCCCGCGCCCGGCCGCCGCCAGGAGCGCTACGTCTGGCCGGAGGTCGCGAAGGACGCCCGTCCAGCAGCCAGAGGTGTCCTGGTAGAAGATCGAGCCGTGGGCGTCTCGATCAGGTAGGCGAGCGCCCCGCCCGTCTGGGAGCTCCCGGTGGCGGTGGCGAGGTGCTCGCGCATCTCCCGCGCCGGCTCGGTCTCCTCGCTCCCCCGGCGCCCGATCGCCGCGCCAAGCCCGCCGCGAGCGCCCCAGCGCTCGTCCTCGGTGAGGCCGGTGTGGCCGAAGGCGGGTTCGTTCGAATTGAGCGAAGACGAGACCCAGATACAGGAATGGAGGCTCGGGTAGACCCGGACAGTGACGCCGTCGCCGAGCCGCCAGTGCTCGCCGCCCTGAGAGATCTGGAGCTGCCCTTCGGGAACTTCACACTCCCTCATCACGCGCGCCGTCTCATTCGAACCAATGACCTTCGCCCCCGTCTGGAGGGCGATGACCTCGGCGCCGGCCAGGTGGTCGAAGTGGCTGTGGCCAACGAGGACGAAGTCGGCGCGGGTCACGTCACGGGTACCCATGCCGACCGGCGGGGCAGAAGGCACGCGGTCCATGTAGGCGTCGAGGAAGATGACCAGGCCATCAACGGTGAGACGGAATGTGGCGCATCCAAGCCAGTCGAGCGTGACGCCCATGGGAGACCCTCCTTCAGCGGTTCAGGCTGGCCATGATAGCGGACAGGGCCCGTCGAAGGCGGCTAACGCCGGGTCGTATCAGGGGTGCGACTGGTGGGATGTTGTAGCCGCTCGGCCGCCTCGCCGGTTCGCTGTCTCTCCCCCGGCCATGCCGCCCCGGGGGACGGCATGGCCAAGGGAAAGCCGGGTGGCGCGTCCACCTGCATCGCGGCGGGCCGGGTGGAGAGGTGTGGCGCCCGCGCATGTTGCCGGATCAACGAAATCGACGCAACCGTACCTTGGTCGTACGACCGCGGTGTCAGCTGACGGCCACGGAACCGTCCCTCAAGCGCGGAACAACGCGGCCGTTTGGGCCTGCCTTCACCGGGGCAGGCCTATGCCCGCGGAAGGCCGAGGCCCCGCGTCGCGATGATGTTTCGCTGGATCTCGCTGGTTCCACCGGCGAGGGTCTCGCGCACCTGGTCTACGTAGCGATAGGCGCTCATGCCCTTCATAGGGGCCATCTCGTCGAT
>JANMTH010000308.1:0-4054 GCA_031390305.1 Thermoflexaceae bacterium | reverse complement strand
CTTGCCGGAGGGCGACGAAGAGGCGGCGGCGCAGCCGGTCGTTGGCATCGTCGCCCAGCCGCGTCATCAGCGCGGTCGAGCCCACGAGGTCACAGAACAGGATGGTCACGGTCCGTGTCTGGGCCACTGCACGACCCTCCGTCCGCGAGCCTGGGCTCGTGGAATGGGCGCAGTATACGCGACGCCATTAGGCGACGCGCTGATGGCGACCGGCCGCTAACCCCATTCCGGCCGCACCGGCCGTGCGGCAAGGGATTCCATCACCTCCGCCGCGGGGGCGCCTTCATACAGGACGGAATACACCAGTGAGGCGATCGGCGTCTCCACTTCGTACCGTGCCGCCAGGCTCCGAAGCGCCGGAGCCGTGAAGTAGCCCTCGGCCACGGAGCGCCGCTCACCGAGGATCTCCGCTACGGACCGTCCCCGCGCCAGGGCCAGCCCGAGCGACATGTTGCGAGACTTCTCGCTGGCGCAGGTGAGAACGAGGTCTCCGAGGCCCGAGAGCCCCATCAGCGTCTCGGGGCGCCCGCCCATGGCGACGCCGAGGCGGACCATCTCGGCCAGCCCGCGCGTGATCAGCGCGGCCCGCATGTTCTCCCCCATCCCGAGCCCCGCGGCCATGCCCGTGGCCACGGCGATCACGTTCTTCACCGCCCCGCCGATCTGCGCGCCGATGACGTCGTCGGTCGAATAGGGCTTGAAACGCGGCGAGCGCAGGAGGCCGGCCAGCGTCAGCGCCTCCGCGGGGTTGGCCGAAGCGAGCGTCACCGCCGCTGGCAGGTTGGCCGCCAGCTCATGCGCGAAGGTGGGGCCGGAGAGCACGCCAACCGGGTGGCCGGGGAGGGTTTCGCTCGTCACTTCGGTCATCAGCGCGCCTGTCTCCTGTTCGAGTCCCTTCGAACAGATGAGGACATGGACGCCGTCCCGGAGTTCCCCGGCTATCCGGGCCGAGATGGCGCGGAGGTGTTGGGCCGGCGGCACGAGGAGGACGAGGGTCGCGCCTTCCATCGCCTCGCCCAGGTCGTCCGTCGCCCGAATCGCCGGGTCGAGGTGGGCGCCCGGCAGGAACGCTTCGTTGCGATGGTTCGTGTTGATGTCCGCGACAGCTTCGGCTTCGAGCGCCCAGATCACGACATCGGCGCCGGAACGGCGGCTGACCGCGGCCAGGGCCGTTCCGAACGCGCCTCCGCCGACTACCGCAACGCGTGCCATCTCCGTCACCTCCCGCTGGAATGACGAACGATAGCCAAACGCCCGCCGGATGCCAAGACCCTCAGGCGAGCCGACCGGTGGCGAGCAGCCGTTCGATCACGAGCGCCACCCCGTCGGGTTCACCTTCGGGAGCGAGGACCGTGGCCATCTCCTTGAGGTGTGCGGCGGCGTGGCCCATCGCGACTGAAGCGCCCGCCGCCCGGAAGAGCTCGATGTCGTTATCGGAATCGCCGAAGGCCAGGACTCGAGCGGGTACCGTGCCGATCGCATCGCAGGCCACACGCAACGCCCGCCCCTTGTCGGCCAACGCGCCGGTGAGCGTCAGCAGCCGCTTGCCGGCGCCGGAGAGCGACCAATCGAACCGCACCTCATCCGCCCAGGGCTCGCTCAGGGCCGCCAGGATCCGCTCGCAGGTGTCCGTCCCCTGCACAAGGATAGCGCGTGGCGCTCGCGGACCTTCTCCAGCGAGGGTGGGAACGCGGTACATCCCGGGCGGGAGCGAGCCTGTCCCGTCCCCCTCCATGCGCAACGCCGCGCCGGCATCGCCCGCCGCCCAGGTGATCGAGCGAGTGCCATCGCAGATCGCGTAGACGGCCGCCGCGAAGGCCGCCGGAAGGCGGATGTCCTGGAGGTCCGTACCTTCCCGCAAACGGCGCACCTGGGCGCCGGAGCAGGTAATCGCGGGTCCACCGAGCCCGAGCCCCTCGCCCACCCATGCCGCCAGTTCGAACCAGCGCCCGGTCGCGAGGATCACCTCCATTCCGGCCGCCCGCGCCGCCCGTACGGCGGCCGCGTTGCGCGCGCTCACGTTGTCATCGCGTCCGAGGAGCGTGCCATCGAGGTCGAGCGCGAGCGTGTCGAAGGGAAGTTCCATAGCCTTCACGATATTCCCCTCGGCGGCACGGCGAAAGGGGAAGCGGCGCCCGCGGCCGGGTCCGCGGCGCCCGCACGAACGCCGCCGTAGAGACCGCCGATCGACGGCCAGCATCGCATAGACCAGATCGCACCAACCGTCAGCCCGATCGGCGGTCCTGTCTCGCTGGCGCGCCCTGTTGTGGCTCGATGGCGCTTGTGGGCATACTACGAGATGTCGTCTGCCGATGGCCGTGCGGCCGCCACGCATACATGCCCGGGCCGGGCGACGACCAGTCCGCTATGAACAGCGGCCAAGCTCAAATTGTTCGGGGGGAATCATGCCGGTAGTCGGGTTGGAGTCACCAGCAGCGCAGACACGAGGGACACGGTTCGCCCTCCTTCGAGGATGGCTCACTCGGGCCACCGCGGGTCGAGTCCTGCCCCTCTTCCTCTTCGCGTCCGTTGCCTTCGGCCTGCTTGGCGGAGCTTGTGGCGAGGGCGATGTCGCGCCGGGCGAGGACGCGGGATCCGAAGACCCTGGGCCCTTGCATATCCACGGTATGGGCGTCGATCCCGCCGATGGACGGCTCTACATCGCGACCCACTTCGGCCTCTATCGCTACGACGATGGGCCCATCCCCGTTCTCGTTGGCGAGAAACGCCACGACCTCATGGGCTTTACCGTGGCGGGCCCCAGGACGTTCGTCGCCGGCGGCCATCCCGAACTCGCTGACATCCAATCGAAGAAACTGCCGCCCCAGCTGGGGTTCATGCGAAGCGACGACGCTGGCAAGAGTTGGACGAACGTCTCGCTTCTTGGGAGCGCCGACCTCCATGCTCTCGTCGTGAGTGGGGACCGCGTTGTCGCGTTCGATGCGGTGGCCGGGCGCGTCATCCTGAGCGACGACGGCGGCGAGTCCTGGCGCCCCGGGGCGTCCCTCAAGTTCACTTCGCTGGCCCTGATGGCGAACGGGGAGCTGCTGGGCGCGACGGGAAGCGGTATCCTGCTGAGTTCCGACGGCGTCGCCTGGCAACCTGTCGCGTCCGCGCCGCCGCTGGTGTACGCCTCCAGCTCCGGAGAAGGCGCCTGGGCGGTCGATGCGCGAGGCGCCGTCCACCGGTCGTCCGACGGAAAGACGTGGGAACGCGCCGGGGCCCTCGCCGGGGCGCCAGCCGCCTTCCTCGCGACCTCCGAGAAACTGGTCGCTGCCCTCCAAGACGGCTCCGTCGTCAGTTCCAACGATGGCGGAAAGTCCTGGCAAGCGTACGCGGCGCCTCGCCCGGGACGGAAGTAGTGGTAAGAAGCACCTTCCGCCGGGCTGCGTCGGCGATGCCGCTTCTCGCGCTCCTGGCCATCGTTGTAGGCGCGGCGGGCGTATCGGCGGCCTGCTCGAAGGGCGCCGCCGGAAGCCCGCTCGACGAGCTCCGAAAGGTCACGGCCGTTGCCACGGACGTCCCGGTGCTGGTCTTCGTCTTCACGGACGGCTGAGCGCCTTGAGCGCGTACGCGGCCCATCGTTGATGGGCTGGAGGGGGAGTTCGGCGCCGAAATACAGGTGGTGCGGCTCGACTTCGGGGAGCGCGCCAACGGGGCGGTGATTCGGGCATTGCGCGTGTCGGCTCACCCCACGCTGGTGCTCGTGGGCCGCGACGGAACGGTGAAGAGAAGCTGGGTCGGCGAGAGGGAGGCTCCCGAAATCCGCACCGCAATCCGGGCGGCGGTGGCACGGTAGGTAAGCGGCCGTCCGCCACCGGCTGCCATAGGCAATGGATGCCGGCAACGAAGCGGGCGCGCCCGCATCGACGTGCGGTGTCGGCCGCTCGCGGAATCCGCGGCGATGCTGGCTCGTGTCTTCAGCTGTGCGGTGGTAGGGATCGATGGTGAACTGGTCACAGTCGAGGTCGATATCACGCGCGCCCAGCAGCCGCAGACGACGGTTGTCGGGCTGCCAGACACTTCGGTTCAAGAGTCGAAGGAACGGGTGAGG
>JANMTH010000296.1:0-2164 GCA_031390305.1 Thermoflexaceae bacterium | reverse complement strand
CATCGGTCATCCAGCGCATCCCCATCCGCCTTCACCTCCAGTTCGACCGGCTGGCGTAGCACGGCGGGGCCTCGAAGCATGGTGGACGCAGAGGCGCAGAGGATCGGAGACGGGTTGGCTGGAGGCGCTCTCCTCCGGGCTACTTGCGCGCGGCGGCCGCTCAGGACGCCCGCGCTCGAGACGTGAAAGAGGCCCCGCATTAGCGGGGCCTCTCCGTTGGATGGTTCTGCGAACGTTGGACCGCGAACTCTCGTTCACCCTCCAACCCTCCGCGCCTCTGCGTCTAACCACTGGTCAGCGCCGCGGCGTCTTCGTTAGTAGCGTCGCCCGCCACTGCCGCCCTGGTTGCGGCGCTGGCCGCCGCGGGGCGGTCCCCACTGGCGCTGCGGTCCCCGGAAACCGGGAGTAGCGGCGTTTCGGGGCTGGGTCAGCTCCTCGAGTGGTGGCTCCCATGCCGTCAGGTCCGCAAGGCGCGGGTCCTGGGCGTTCATCGGGACCACCGCTTCGCGGAGTCCGGCCTGACGCCGGAGCTGATGCACTTCGCCCGCCATCTCCGGCTCTACAAGCGTCACGACGACGCCCGACGCGCCCGCCCGAGCCGTCCGGCCCGAGCGGTGGAGGTAGGTCTTGGCGTCTTCCGGTGGGTCGTGGTGGACGACGATATCGATGCCATCGACGTGGATCCCGCGGGCCGCGATGTTCGTCGCGACCATGACGCGGGCGCGTCCGCTCGAAAAATCGGCGAGCGCCCGTTCACGCTTCGGCTGGCTCATCCGGCCGTGCAGCGTCGCCGCTGGCACGCCTTCGCGATTGAGCTGGATAGCAAGCCGTTCCACCGCCCGCTGGGTGCGAACGAAGAAGATCGTCCGTTCCGGGCCCGATGCGATGGCCGCCGCTACGGCGACCTTGTCGTTCGGTTCGACAGCGATGAAGCGGTGCAGCATCACTGATTCTTCGCCCTCTTCCGCCGGCGCTTCGTGGAAGACGGGGTCGGTCTGGTACTTCTTCACCAGCAGGTCGATGTCGCCATCCAGCGTCGCCGAGAAGAGCATCGTCTGGCGGGGTTCGCCCACCTGGTCCATGATCCGGCGCACCTGCGGGAGGAAGCCGAGGTCCGCCATCTGGTCCGCTTCGTCGATGACGACGGTGCGAACTTCCGAGGCTGACATCTCGTTCCGCATCAGGAGGTCGTTCAACCTGCCCGGCGTTGCGATGACGACATCAATGCCCGCCGCGATCGCCCGGATCTGAGGGACGAGCGAGACGCCGCCGTACACCGCCAGCAGCCGTAGGCCGCGGGTCGCTGCGATCGGCGCGAAGGCGTTCATCACCTGGGTGGCGAGTTCTCGTGTGGGTACGAGGACGAACGCGGCGGGATGCCGCGGCCGGCCCTTGCCCATCTTTTCGAGCAGGGGAATGCCGAACGCCAGTGTTTTCCCCGAGCCGGTCCGCGCCTTTCCACAAAGGTCGCGGCCAGCCAGCGCGTCGGGGATGCAAAGCGTCTGGATGGGTGTTGGTTCGGTGATCTCGCGCTTTGCGAGCACCTCGGCCGAGCGGGCCGTGATTCCCAGGGCCAGGAAGGCGTTGTCCGGGTCGATGACCGGCTCAGCCTGCCTGGGGGCCGGAGCGTGCCGGGTCACTGGCCCGCGAGCGGGCGCATTGCGAGGACCGCCGGCCGAAGCCGGGCGTTCCGTGTTCTTTTCGAGGGTAAGCAGAAATGTGTTCTCCGTGTGAAGTGATGAGCGAAGATGAGGCCGTTCCGGAACACCTCAACAGCCGCATCAGCACGAAGCCTGAGGAACGCCGGCAGCACGCCGCAGCGTGCGCTCGCCTTCCACCGTAGCACACTTCTCTTCGCTGCGTGGTATTGTGAGAAAGCGTACATCTCCGTCCCGCGCCCCGGCCGACTTTTCGGAGGCGCGGAACCGAGCCACGAGGCTGAGCTCCGGCCCTGCCTCGCACGTCAATCGCGGTTCGGCCGGCCTGGCAACGCCCTCCCGTTCGTCCCGTGGGGCTCCCATCTCCCCCGCGGAACCGTCCATCGGCGGCCCGTTCCGCACAAGCCCCAGGAGTTCTTATGGCAGCGAAGACCGATTCGATCGAAGTCGAAGGCACCGTAACCCACGCCCTTCCCAGCGCGATGTTCAAAGTCGAACTCGGCAAT
>JANMTH010000291.1:0-3672 GCA_031390305.1 Thermoflexaceae bacterium | reverse complement strand
GCCGATTGGGACATGGGCGTCGTGCCCGTGGGTGTCGGCCAGATCCTCGGCCTCCCCGTCGTCACGGTCGCCAAGGCGATCGAGAAGAGCGGCAGCGGGATTAAGGTCGAGCGCGTCATCGACGATGGCTTCCAGACGGTGGAAACGCCGCTCCCGGCGATCGTCTCGATTTCGAACGAGTTCGGCGAGCCCCGGTATCCGCAGCTTCGCCAGATCATGCTCGCCGCCAAGAAGACCGTTCAGGTCTGGAGCGCCGCCGACCTCGGCCTTGGCGCCGACGACGTTGGCGCGGCGAATCGCGTGATGCCGCTCGAAGCGCTCTACGTCCCGAAGGTCGAAAGCAACGTCGAGATTATCGAAGGCGACACGCCCGAAGAGAAGGCGAAGAACCTCGCCCAGAAACTTCGCGCCGCCAAGCTCATCTGAGCCGAGGAGTACGAGATGGCAGGAATCCTTGTTGTAGCTGAAGCGAACGGCGACGGCGTTTCGTCCGCCTCGCTCGAGTTGCTGGGCGCGGCCCGGCAGCTTTCTTCTCAGGGCGGCGGCGCGGTCAGCGCTTTTGTAGCCGGAGACGATGGTGCGGCCCTGATCGCCGCTGGCGCCGATACCGTCTACACAAGTTCCGCCGCGGCCAGCTCGCTCGCCGAAGTCCTCGCCCCGGCAGTCGAGGCGGCGATGGCCCAGTCCGGCGCCGACATCGTCCTCCTGGCGATGAGCAGCCTGGGCCGCGACCTCGGCCCGACCCTCGCCTTCCGGCTCAAGACCGGCGTGGCCATGGACTGCACCGACCTGAAGATCGAGGGTGGCCGCCTCCGTGCGACCCGTTCGGCCTACGGCGGCAACGCAAGGGCCGAACACACCTGGAAGGCCAACCCACAGATCGCGACCGTCAAGGGCAAGACCTACGACGCTCCGGCCCCCGAGGCGGGACGCACCGGCACGACCGTCGCGGTCGATGCCGCTGGTGAAGCGCGGATCAAGGTCCTCGGCGTCGCGAAGGCGGAATCGACGGGGATCAAGCTCGAAGAAGCGGCGATCGTCGTCAGTGGCGGCCGTGGCCTCGGCGACCAATCGGCCTTCAAGCAGCTGGAAGAGCTCGCCGCGGCGCTCACCGGGGCCGCCGTCGGCGCTTCCCGCGCGGCCTGTGACCTCGGCTGGTACCCACCGAGCCAGCAGGTGGGCCTCACCGGCAAAGTCGTCTCGCCGAACCTCTACATCGCCGTCGGCATCAGTGGCGCCAGCCAGCACATGGCCGGCATGGGCGGTTCGAAGAACATCGTCGCCATCAACAAGGACGGCGACGCCAACATGGTCAAGGTCTCGAAATTCGCCATCGTCGATGACTACCGCAAGGTCCTTCCGGCGTTGATCGAGGAGATCAAGAAGCTCCCCTAGCCGCGCCGGCGTGTTGCGGGAGCGCTCGATTCCGCGACCGTAGTTCGCGAACGATGAGGTAGAGCAGCGGACCGAACGACCCGCCGACGAGCGTCAGCAGGACGAACGGCCAGGGGTTCGCTCCGCGAGCACGGGCATCCCGCACCATCCAGATCACGGCGAGCACAGCGACGATGACGAGGTCCCAGAAGACCTGCGCGGCGCCCCAGCTCTTGAAGTGAGGCTCGATAATGCCCCAGTAGCCAACATCGACCAGGGCGATCGTCGTGAGCACGCCGAACGCCGCGGTCACCACGATGAGCACGAACAACCTGCCAGACATTGAGCACCTCCTCCATCGGTTCGCTGCGAAGATGCGCCCGGCCGCGCGGCGCCGCAATTACCTCCGAGGTTATTGAGCGTAGCCACGGGCGCCCGAGAATCACGGTTCACAGGGGGTCGTTGTGACGCTATCGACGGTAGACCGGTACTACGGCGCCGACGACGGATTTCCCCGGCTGCTCCGGGAATGGCGGCACAAGCGGCGCCTTTCCCAGCTGGAACTGGCGCTTTCATCCGGCGTCTCACAGCGGCACGTGAGCTTCCTCGAATCCGGTCGCTCCCGCCCAAGCCGGAATATGATTCTCCAGCTGAGCGAGACGCTGGATGTGCCCCTGCGTGATCGCAATGAGTGGCTAACCGCGGCCGGTTTCGCGCCGTTGTTCAGAGCGCGCCCCCTCGACGATCCGCAGATGGGCCAGGTGGTGCGCGCCGTACGCATGATGCTCAAGAACCACGAGCCCTTCCCGGCTATCGCCATCGACCGTGCCTGGAACATTCGTTTGGCGAATGGGCCCTTCACGTGGATGGCCGCCCTCATCGGGGAGGAGCTGTGGAAGCGCATTGGGGGCGAAGAGCGCAATCTCATGCGGCTCTTCTTCCACCCGGACGGGCTGCGGCCGTTCATCACGAATTGGGATGCGATCGCCCCGTTGCTCTGGTTGCGTGCGCGGCGCGAAGCTGAGGCGCTCGGCGGTGAGGAGATGAAGCGGGTGCTCGCCGATCTGGCGCCGCTCCAGGACCAGCGCTTGCTGCGACAGGCCGATGAAACCGCGCTCGTCCCGGTCATGCCGATCGATGTCGAAATGGGCGGCGTCCGGCTCTCGCTCTTCACCGTTATCGCCACCTTCGGCACGGCCCAGGACGTGACCGCCGACGAACTCCGGATCGAGAGCCTCTTCCCGGCCGACGAAGCTACCGAGCAGCTCTTCCGCGCGATAGGATGAGACGGCCTGCGCCACCGCCCCGTTCGAGATTCGCCACCGTTGTGTGAGCTTCTTCAACGACAGACGCCGTTCGTTGGTAGACCATACGGCGGCAGGAGGAAGGTCATGGCTGAACAGTACCTCGACCCGGTTACCGGCTGGCTGCTGCCAGTCCACGGCGGCAGCGTCACGCAAGGGTACGGCCCCGAAAACACGGACCCCAGCGTCCGCCACCTCTACCGCAAGGGCTACCACACCGGGATCGACATCGCTGATGTTGTCGAGGGGACGGATATCGTCGCGCCCTGCGCCGGTGTTGTCTCGATTGCCGGCACGAACGGCGGCTACGGGAACTGTGTCGTCATCGAACGTGGCGGTGGCATCTCCGTGCTCTTCGGCCACCTCACCCGCATCGATGTCCACGTCGCCCAGCAGGTCGCCGCCGGCGAGATCCTCGGTGGCGTGGGAACGACGGGCGTATCGACGGGCGTCCACCTCCACTACGAGTACCGCCAGGACGATGTGGACATTAACCCCGTCCCCTTCCTCGTCCGCGAGGCCCATCCCGTCGGCATCGCGGCAACCGTGAAGGAGGCCCTGAACCTCCGTGCCGGACCGAACAAGAACGCCCCCGTCCTCACCGACGTCCCGGCCGGCGCGAAGGTGCTCATCGGCCAGGATGGCTGGGTCCCGGTCTGGTACGAAGGTCGCCAGGGATGGATGTGGTCGGAGTTCCTCGCGGCGAAGTGAACGCCGTTAGTAACGGATACCCGTGCCCGTCATCACCGCGACGACCTCGCCGTCCTGGTTCCGGTAGGTCGTCTTACTCGTGCTAATCAGCATCTGGCCGATGCTCCCCATGCGCTCCTGCACGTCGGCCAGGGCGCTGGTCGCCGTCAGCACATCGCCAGCACAGATGTCGGAGAGGTACTCGATCTCGGTGCCGCCGTTGAGCCGCCGGTTGAGCGGCCGCGAAGCCTGGAGCTCCTGCGCGCCCCGCCTCCGCCCGGAGGTTGGGTCGCTCAGCGCCGGG
>JANMTH010000290.1:0-3063 GCA_031390305.1 Thermoflexaceae bacterium | reverse complement strand
AACCCCTCTCCCAGTGCGCTGGGCGAGGGGAGCGATCCACGCCGGTGGGCGAGCTCACTTACGGTGGACTTTCTCGATTTAGTACTCGCACCATGCGTTGGCGCCCGAACGGCCTCAGGCCAGCGGAGTCTCTTCGCCGCGGGCCCGCGCCATCAGGATGGTCGCGCCGATGGTGACGGCGGCGATCGCGGCGAGCGTGAAGACGAGGGCGACCGTCCAGAGCGTAGCGCTCGAGCCGCGCGGGCCTTCGACGGCGGACGTCCGGGCGCCAGCGGCGGCCTCTCGTGTGGCGGCCTCGCTCTTCGGCGCGGAAGCCGAAGATGCCTCAGGGGCGCTCGAACCCGTCTGGTCCGTCTTCGCCTCCACGGACGCGGCGGCGCCCTCCTGGACGACGACCGTGCCCGTCATCTGGGGGTGGACAACGCAGAGGTAGGTGAACGTCCCGGCGGCGCTGAAGGTCTGCTTGAAGGCGCCCCCTGTTCGCAGCAGGCCGCTATCGAAGCCGCCGCCGTTCGCGGTGACCGTGTGGACGGCCGTCCCCTTGTTGATCCAGGAGACCGAGCCGCCGACGCCGATCGTCACGCTGGAGGGGGCGAAGGCGTTGTCGACGATATCGACCGAGCGGGAGGCGGGAGGGGCCAGGGGCAACGGGGCGGAGGCGCCCGCGGCCGACGCCGCGCCGTCCGACGGCGCTGGCGAGCCCTGTGACGCGGTCGCGCCGCTGGCGGAGGCGCCCGTCACGGTCACGCTGCCCAGCATCTCGGGGTGAATCGCGCAGAAGTAGCCGAAGGTCCCTGGCGAGGCGAACGTCTGGGTGAACGAATTACCGTTGGCGAGGAAGCCAGTGTCGAACGCGCCATTGGCGGCGGAGGCGGTATGGCGGGCCGCGCCGGCGTTCACCCAGGTGACGGTGCCACCGGCGCTGATCGTGACGGCGGCCGGAGCGAAGGCGTAATCGACCATCTGGACGTTGGCGGCGGCCGGGCTGGAAGGTTCGGGCGGCGGAACCGGGGCGGCGGCGGGCGCGGCGGCGGCCGGGGCGGGCGGGGGCACGGCGCCGGCGGCGGTGGCGACCTGTACCGACCCCTGCATCTCGGTATGCAACTCGCAGAAGTAGGTGAACGTGCCGGCGGCCGGGAAGGTGAAGGAGAAGGTCTGGCCGCCTCCCATGTTGCCGCTATTGAAGGCGCCCCCGTTCGCGGTCACGGTGTGAGCGCGCCCATCGTTATTGTTCCAGGTGACCGTGCCGTTGAGGGCGATGACGACAGCGGCGGGCGAAAAGGTCCGCCCGGCCATGGAGACGGTCGCGGTGGCCGGAGCCGGGGCGCCGCCGCCGCCACCACCCGCACCGCCGCCGGCTCCGCCGCCAGCGCCACCACCGGGCGTGGCGCCGGCCCTGACGATGATTGTCCCGTTGTAGTTGGCGCTGCCGGTGCGGTCGTCTCTATAGGTGTATGTGCCTTCCGCCGTGAGGACGAGGGCGAACGATTCGCCCGGCTCCAGATTGCCCGAATCGAAGGAGCGGGGGCCACCGGTGCTCCGCATCCGATGGCGCTGTCCGTCGGCGTTCGTCCAGGTGACGCGGTCGCCGGGAGCGATCGTCAGCGTCGCTGGCGAGAGCGTGCCAGTTATCTGGACGCGCGCCTCGGCGGCGAGGGAGGCGTGGGGGCGGGCAAGCCCCGCGACGGCCAGGGCGATGACGAGTCCAAGGGCGGCGATTCGGGCGGTTCGGAAAAGAGTCATCGGGTCTCCTCGCTTTAAGCGGGAATGGCAGGCGGGAACCGGTTCAGGGCAGGCCAGCCGAGAATCGAGCTGTCGGGCGTCGAGGCGTCAAGGTTGGTGGTCTTCGGGGTGGAATTTCGTGACTTTCGCGGATCTATGTCCGAAAAGGGTGACAAAAGCGCCGTGAAAGTTTACAAACCGTTGACGCCAAGGGGTCAGAGAGAAGATTCTAAGTGTCTCCCGGGTGGGATTTCCCTGATGTTCGCCTCGGCCGTCCCTTAGAGGGGTCTTTCGAAGACTGCTCCGGGGCGGGGAAGACGAAGATCAGTCACCCAGTTAGCGGGAGAACGGGTTCAAGGGATACGGCCTTCGGGCAAGAGGTGGCGGTATGGAAGACGGGATGACGTTCAAAGCGCTCCAACATCGGATGCGAACGGCCGCGGCAGGCACAGGGTGGACCTGGGCGGCACGCGCGTCGGTTATCGCGGCATTGCTCCACGTAGTCGTGGTGCCCGGCCACGCAGCGGCCTGGTGGGGCTACGGGGCCTTCTTCGGCGCCGTGGCGGCGGCCCAGCTGGTGCTGGCGGCCGCGCTCTTCACCCGGCCCTCTTCGCGGTTCGCCGTAATGGGCGCCGCCGGGAACATCGCCATCCTGGCGACGTACGCGGTGAGCCGGTCTTCGGGGGTGCCGCTCTTCGGCCCCCACGCTGGCAACCCGGAAGCCATCGGCGCGATCGACCTCGCGGCGATGGCGGCCGAACTGCTGACTGTCGCCATTCTCACGTTCTCGCTCAGGCCGGCCAACCGATGGCCGGTTTCGCGCGTCGCCCTGCCCATCGCCCTGATGGTCTCGATCGTGGCGGCTACGTTCGCCTTCACGAACCCGGCCACGGGCGGCCAGGAGCTGCTCGTCCCCGGGCAGACGATCAAGATCGACGGCGGCCGGTACACGGTCGATTCCGTGACGCCAGAAACCATGGCGCCGATGCAGACGCAGAGTTTCGCGAACGCGGGGATGGGGATGCCCGGAATGGTGCCCGACGCCACGGCGGAGGGGATGCAGCGCTTCAACGTCAACATCAGCGTGAACGCTACGGGCGGCAAGGGCGTCAACTTCGCCTCCGCGATGTTCACGCTCAGCGGTGAAGGCTTCGAAGGTATCCTGCCAATTCGAACGACGATCGAGCCGATGGTGATCCCGATGGGGAGCACCGTGAACGGCGCGGTCATCTTCGAAATTCCGGCCGGGATCGAAACGGCCACCCTCCACTTCAACGGCTCTTCGGCCATCACGCAGCTGAACATCACCGGCGGCAGCGCCGGGGGCCACGGCGGCCACGC
>JANMTH010000279.1:0-1661 GCA_031390305.1 Thermoflexaceae bacterium | reverse complement strand
AGCCCTCGGCCTTGAAGACATCGAGCGGACGGAGCCCGCTTCGCCATTCGACGGTGGTGAGCGCCTGCTTCGACTTCGTACGCTTTATCAGCGTGGCGAACCATTTCACCTGAACAGCCATGGGGACCTCTCGGGAGCGGTGGTGCGCCAAGTGTAGCGGAGCGGCCGGTAACGGCCGTGACGTTGGTACGGTGGGGGCCGGGCAGCCCGCGGCCTCCGCGTGGGCTACGACGGCCGGGCGGCCCAGGCATCGGACCAGCTCTACCGCCGGATGTACGATGGGCCGTGATCGGATGCACACACACTACGATGTCATCGTCGTTGGCGGGGGCGCCGCCGGATTGATGTGCGCCATCGAAGCCGGGCGCCGCGGCCGTTCCGTCCTCGTCCTCGAACGCAACGGCCAGGTTGGCCGCAAGATCCTGATCTCCGGCGGTGGCCGCTGCAACTTCACCAACGTCTACGCTGGCCCTGAGCACTTCTTCTCCCAGTACCCGGACTTCTGCCGGTCGGCGCTGGCCGCGTATCCGCCGTCCCAGTTCATCGCCCTGGTCGAAGCGCACACGATCGCCTACCACGAAAAGAAGCTCGGCCAGCTCTTCTGCGACGGCGGCGCGGCCGAGATCGTGACGATGCTCGAAGCCGAATGCGCGGCCGCCGGCGTTCAGATCCGGCTCGGCTGCGAGATTGCGTCCGTCACGAACACCGGCGGCTTCGCTCTCGCGACGAACCTGGGCACGTTCGAATCGCAATCGCTGGTGATCGCGACGGGAGGGCTCTCCATCCCCCAGATCGGGGCCACGGCCTTCGGCTACAAGGTCGCCGAACAGTTCGGGATCAAGCGGATCGCCCTTCGCCCGGGGCTCGTGCCGCTCACCTTGCCCGGGGAGGAACAGGCCCGCTTCGAATCACTCAGCGGCGTGGCGATAGAGGCCACCGTCTCGTCTGGCGGCCGGTCGTTCACGGAGAACGTCCTCTTCACCCATCGGGGTCTCAGCGGGCCGGCGATCCTCCAGATCTCGAATGCCTGGCGCGAAGGAGAGGCCATCAGCCTGGATCTCTTTCCCCGCGTCTCGATGCTGGAACTCCTCACCGCCGCGCGCGAACAGCCGCGCGAGCTCGTTACCGTGCTGAGCGATTACGCGCCGCGCCGCTTTGTCCAGGCCTGGTGCGCGGCGTATGCGCCATCTAAACCGATGCACCGCTACTCAGTGCGCCAGATCGAGGAGATCGCGCGGCGTCTGCACGCCTGGGAGCTCCGTCCCGCTGGCACGGCGGGCTTCGGCAAGGCGGAAGTCACGCTCGGAGGGGTCGACACCAACGCCCTGCGATCGAAGACGCTGGAGTGCAGACAGGTACCCGGCCTTTTCTTCGTCGGCGAGGTGGTGGATGTCACTGGCTGGCTCGGAGGCTACAACTTCCAGTGGGCCTGGGCGTCCGGCTTCGCGGCCGGGCAGGTGGCCTGAGCGGCGTAAACGCGAAGGTTGTTACCACCTGCCTTCACGAGGTGGCCCAGAGGACATCGCCCTTGAGGTCGGGCGCGTGGTCGCGCCCGGCGAAGGCGGCGTACTCGGCCTTGCTTGCGCCGATGGTCGTATCGCCGCCGTGGCCGGGCCAGACCCGTGTCACCTCGTCGAGGGCGTACAGGTGCGTCGTAATCG
>JANMTH010000265.1:0-1572 GCA_031390305.1 Thermoflexaceae bacterium | reverse complement strand
CGACGATTCGAGGTGGCCCTTCACGACCTTGCCGCCGAGCACCAGGTGGAGCCCGGTGAACTCGGAATCCCGCTCCGAGATCATCCGCTGCTCTAAGAAGACCCGCGTCTTCGAGCCCCAGCGATGGATGGCCGTGTACCGTACGCGCGAGCCCGGGCCGGGAAGGACCTCGATCGTGGGGAGCGCGACGATATCGTCTTCGCCCGAGAGGAACTCTTCGATCACGGTCACGCTGCTGTTCGCGCCAGTCACGATCAGGGTGTGCGGAGCGGCCAGTTGATCGCCCGAGACGAGGTTGCGGACGATCCGCACGGGAAGGGTGATCTCGGCGTTCGCCGCGACATGGACCAGGACCCCGCCGCGCAGGAACGCGTAATGGAGCGCCGTGAACTTGCTGCGGGGCGCCGGCACGGCCGAACCGAGCCGCTCGTCGATGATGCTCTGGAGGGCGCCCGCCGCTTCGAACGGCACTACCGTCAGGCCTTCAGGAGAATCTTCCGTGAAGACCGTCTCGCTGTTCTCGAAGGCGATCACAGCGGCGTGCTCGCCCGTTACCGGGCAGCTACGCCGGCCCTCGCCGGCGCCTGAGGAGACGGCATCCAGCGCCGGCGCATAGCGGCTCAGGTCCAACCGGCTCACGTTCAGGTACTTCCACGGCCGTTCCTTGTAGGAATCGGGCATCGCCGCGATCGAGGTGATCGCCGCGCCAGCCGCGCGCAGGTCGCGTACCTTCGGCGAATCACCCAGGCGCTGGCCCAGCTCTTTGCTGGCGGCCATGCTCAGTGTCCCTGTCGATTCTGCGACAGCCATAGCTTCAGTCCCCAGTCGTCGGTAAGCAGTCGCCAGGCTGGCGCCGCGAGCGTGTTCATGAATGCGGGGCCGTGAGCCACGGAATGGCTCACGGCCGGAGCGGGTGGCCTTAGCCCACCGCTCCTTCCATTTGGAGTTCGATCAGGCGGTTCAGTTCCACCGCGTATTCCATCGGCAGTTCCTTCACGATCGGTTCGACGAAGCCGTTGACGATCATCTTCGCCGCCGCGTCTTCGCTCATCCCCCGGCTCATCAGGTAGAAGAGCTGGTCCTCGCTCAGCCGGGAGACGTACGCCTCGTGCTGGATGTGGACGTTCGACTCGTCGATCTCCATCGTCGGATAGGTGTCGGAGCGCGAAGACTCGTCGATCAGGAGGGCGTCGCACCGCACCGTCGACCGCACGTTCTCGCAGCCTTCGTGAACCTTCAGGAGGCCGCGATAGCTGGTCCGGCCGCCATCCTTGCTCAGCGACTTCGAGATGATCGTCGAGGTCGTGTTCGGCGCGGCGTGCACGATCTTGCCGCCGGCGTCCTGGTGCTGGCCTTCGCCGGCGAACGCTAGCGAGAGGATCTCGCCGTGAGCGCCCGGTTCGAGCAGATAGACGCTCGGGTACTTCATCGTCAGCTTCGAACCGAGATTGCCATCGACCCATTCCATCACGGCGTCCTGATAGCAGGCGGCACGCTTGGTCACGAGGTTGTAGACGTTGTTCGACCAGTTCTGGATCGTCGTGTAACGGACGCGCGCGCCCTTCTTCACGA
>JANMTH010000297.1:0-15333 GCA_031390305.1 Thermoflexaceae bacterium | reverse complement strand
GGTGCTGGCGCGCGCCGTGGCCGGCGTAGCGGAGGCGAAGGGGACGGCGGCGCGGACGATCGATGAGGCAGCGCGGGCGTTGCTGCCAGGCGCGGGCAAGGCGGCGCGGCACCACAACCTGGCACTGATGGACCTGGGGGCGACGATCTGCACGGCACGGGCGCCGCGTTGCGTGGACTGCCCGCTGCGGCGGGACTGCGCGTGGACGGCGGCCGGCTACCCGCCATCGACGGTGCCGCCGGGGCGGCGGGCGCAGCGGTTCGAGGAGACGGCGCGCTTTGCCCGTGGGCGCATCATCGACGCCCTGCGGAAGGAGGATGGGTTGTCTCGCTCTGTCATCGCCCACCGGCTGCACGAGAGGCACCAGGCCGGAGTGGACGGCTACCTGGAGGCGCTGCTCGGAGAGGGGCTGGTGGAAGTGGCGGACGGGCTGTGGTCGCTGGCGGGCACTCAGGGGAGCAGGAGCATGGCGTCGCCGAAGCTGTAGAAACGGTAGCCCTCGTCTACGGCGAGGCGGTAGGCCTCCATAACGAACTCCTGCCCGGCGAAGGCGGAAACGAGCATGAGCAGGGTTGAGCGGGGGAGGTGGAAGTTGGTGACGAGGGCATCGATGACGAGGAACGGATCGCCGGGGAGGATCCTGAGCTCCGTCCAACCGGAGGAGGGGACGATCGCGTCGCCGTTTTCGCGGGCGACGTGTTCAAGGGTGCGGACGACCGTGGTACCGATGGCGATGACGCGGCGGCCCTCGGCCTTTGCGATGACGATGGCGGCGGACGTTTCGGGCGGCACGGTGTAGCGCTCGGCATGGAGCTGGTGCTGGTGGGGGTCATCGACGGTCACTGGCTTGAACGTGCCCGGGCCGACTTCAAGAGTGACGGCGACGACGGTAACGCCGAGCGCTTCGATCCGCTGAAGCAGCTCGGGGGTGAAGTGGAGGCCGGCGGTGGGGGCGGCGGCGCTCCGGGGCTCGCGGTTGTAGACGGTCTGGTAGCGTTCGGGGTCACCCACGTATCCCTTGATGTAGGGTGGGAGGGGCACGGAGCCCGCCGTGGCGGGATCGATTTGGCGGACGAATTCGAGGGTGACGGCGCCCTCGCCGCGGGCGATGATGGTTGCCGGGACGGGACCATCGGCCGTCTCGAAGACGAACTGGCGGCCGGGAACGGCGGCGCGGGCGGGGCGGAAGAGCACCTCCCAGCGGCGGTCGGTGAGGGGCCGGAGGAGGAGCGCCTCGACGCGCCCTCCGGTCTCGGGGCGGACGCCGAAGAGGCGAGCGGCCATGACGCGGGTGTCGTTCACGACGAGGACATCGCCAGCGCGGAGGAAGGTGGGGAGGTCACTGAAGTGGTGGTGGGAGATGGTGCGGCCGGGGAGGCGAAGGACCATCAGGCGGGAACTATCGCGCGGTTCGGCGGGCGATTGGGCGATAAGGGCGGCGGGCAGTTCGAAGTCGAAGTCGTCGGTACGCACGGAGCCGAGCATTGCGCCTTTTTGGGGCCGGGTCTACGTTGGCCGAAAGGGGGGACGGTGTCACAGCGCAGAGAGAGCTCGCCGACTGAGATGCCGTCCCGCGGTGGTCCGCCCCCGCGGCCGTTCGGGCGCAGCCGGGAAGGGGACATCGCGCACCTTGAGCGAGCGGCGGTGCAGCGCTTTCGGGCGAACCAGGCGACGGTCGAGAAGAGCTTCATCGGGGTCGCGGGGATCGGCCGGGCGACGCTCCAGGAATCGACGGCGGGGGTGGTGGTGGCGCGATCGTTGGCGGCGGACGAGGTGCGGGTGGGGATCCTGATCGCGCCCGTGGTTCGGGGAGAGGTCCACACCTGGCTGGACCTGCGAACGGCGTTCGCTATCGGCCTGGGGATGGCGCTGGGCCGCGCCCTGCTTGGCGGCGGCCGTGGACGGGGGAAGGGCCGGCGCTCCTGAGGGTGGCGGCGGCCTCGATATCGGTCCGCAGTTGACCGCAGGCGGCGGCGATTTCGCTGCCCTTTTCGGCGCGG
Source organism: Thermoflexaceae bacterium (assembly GCA_031390305.1). Classification (GTDB taxonomy): domain Bacteria; phylum Chloroflexota; class Dehalococcoidia; order Tepidiformales; family Tepidiformaceae; genus JANMTH01. The sequence continues at coordinate 13,333 of JANMTH010000297.1, read as the reverse complement.
ACGGTGCAGTTCACTCCGCGGTCGCGAAGGATCCCTTCGAAGGCGACGACGCGCGGACGAGATGGTTTTTCGAAGCCGCCGGCGGTGGGGTTGACGGGGATGAGGTTGACGTGGACGCCCATGCCGCCGATCAGCCGGCCGAGGGCTTCGGCCTGTTCGGGAGCATCGTTAACGCCGGCGATGAGGGCGTATTCGAAGGTGACGCGGCGGCCAGTGGAGGCGAAGAACGTTCGCGCCGCTTCGACAAGGTCGCGGACGGAGTGGGGCCCGGCGGTGGGGACGAGGCGCTGGCGGAGCTGGTCGTCGGCGGCGTGGAGGGAGATGGCGAGGCCGACCTGGAGGTCCTCGGCGGCGAGGCGTTCGATGCCACGGAGGACGCCGACGGTAGAGACGGTGATGCTGCGCTGGGCGATGCCGAAGGCTCTCGGGTCGGTGAGGATGCGGATGGCGCGGATGGTTTGGCCGTAGTTGGCGAGCGGTTCGCCCATGCCCATGAAGACGATATTGGTGACGTGCTGGCCGCGCTGGCGGAGGAGGGCGGCGATGTGCATGACCTGGGCGACGACTTCGGCGGCGGTGAGGTTCCGTTCGAAGCCCATTTGGCCGGTGGCGCAGAAGGTGCAGCCCATGGCACAGCCGGACTGGGTGGAGACGCAAACGGTGGAGCGCGGATGACGGGCTGATCCGGGCTCGGGGTATTGCATGAGGACCGTTTCGATGAGGATGCCATCGGCCATGCGGAGAAGCAGCTTGGTGGTGTCGCCGTCATCGCTGGTGGCGGTGTGGATGCAGGTGGCGGCGCCCGCGGTGTAGCCGCCTTCAACGAGGGCGGTGCGGAAGGCGGCGGGAAGGACGGCGATGGACGCAAGGTCGGTCGCGCCATGGCGATAGAGCGCCTGGAGGAGCTGATTGGCGCGGAAGCGGGGTTGGCCGAGTTCCTGGACGAGGGCATCCACCTCGGTGGTGAGGAGTCCGAAGAGGTCCGTCATGCGAGGGTCACCATCGCTTCCAATCGTCCGCGTTCGCCGTTGAGGAAGGCCTCGCCGGGGAGGCGCCTGGAACCGGGCTTCTGGACCTCATCGAGGACGAGGAGGGCGCCGGGGAAGTGGATGGCGGGCAGACGGCCTTCGATTACGAGTGTACCGGGAGCCTCGGAGGCGCTGGCGGGGGAGAGGTGGGCGCGCCAGATGGCGAGGCGCTCGCCGCGGTACTCGACGCCGGCGCCAGGCCATGGGGAGAAGGCACGGACGGCGCGCTCCGCTTCGATGGCGCTCATGGCGCGCGAAAGGAAGCCATCGCTCTTTGCGATGAGCGAGCAGAAGGTGACGGCTGCCTCATCCTGAGCGACGGCCGGGAGTTCGCCCGCGAGCCAGCGGGGGAGGGTCTCGACGAGGGTGCGGGCGCCCAGGGCGGCGAGACGCGGCTCGAGGGTGCCGGTGGTATCGGTGGGGAGGATCGGCGTGCGGGCCTGGCTGATGACGGGGCCGGCGTCCATCTTGGGGGCCATCTCCATGATGCTGACGCCGGTCTCGGGGTCGCCGGCGCGGATAGCGGCGGCGATGGGGGAGGCGCCGCGCCAACGGGGGAGGAGCGAGGCGTGGACGTTCACGGAGCCACGTTCGGGGATGGCGAGGACGGCGCGGGGAAGGATCTTTCCGTAGGCGGCGACGACGAAGAGCTCGGGCTGGAAGGCGCGAAGCGCCTCCTGGACGGCGGGATCCTTCAGCGATTCGGGCTGAAAGGTTGGGACGGCGAGGGCGATGGCCGCCTCTTTGGTGGGGGGCAGGGCGACTTTGCCGCCTCGGCCCGCCGGCCTATCGGGCTGTGAGACGGCGGCCACGACCGGATAACCGGCGGCGACAAGGGCACGGAGCGAGGGGACGGCGAATTCGGGCGAGCCCATGAAGAGGACGCGGGGAAGGCTCATCGCGCCCTCACGATCACGGGAGCGCCTCGGCGCGCGCCGGTGACGGCGGCGGCGCTTCCCTGGTTCAGTGCGATGGCGACGTAGCCGCTGCTATCGGCGTGGCAGAAGAGCGTCCCGGCGGGGGCGCTGGCGAAGGTGTGGAAGCGGCGGCTGACGGGGTGGCCGGCGACCTCGAGGGCGCATTCGGGGAAGAGCTGGAGGGCCTTGAGCGTCGTGATCAGGTTGCCGAAGCGGTCGATGTGGACGATGTGGCCGTGGAGTTCGCCGCGGGCGGCGGGCATGCCTTCGAACGGCGGGAAGGCCGTGAGGTGGGCCAACGGCGGCCCGAGGAGGGCAAGGTCGAGGCCGGACGCGAGGTGAGCGGCGGCGGGCGCGAAGATGTCGCGGCCGTGGAAGGTGGGGCTCACGGGCCGGCGCTGGTACTGGGGAGAGGTGAGTTCGTGGGCGCGGACGGGCGGGGAGAGGTGGCCGGTCTGGCGCATGGCGGCGGGGAGGGCGGACGATAGGAGGCCGTTATCGGGCCCGACGAAGAAGCGACCACCGTCGGAAACGGCGATGCCCTTGCGCGCGGCGCCAACGGCAGGATCGACGATGGCGAGAACGACGGCCGTTTCAGGGAGGGCGGCGAGCACGGTTTCGAGCAGCCAGGCGCCCTCTTCGACGGCGAAAGGCTCGACATCGTGGGTGATGTCGTGGATGGGCGAGGCGGGTGCGATACGGGCTATCACGGCCCGCAGCTGGCCGGCGTACGAGCCACGGCCGCCGAAATCGGTGAGGAGGAAGACGGGGCGGGTCATCGCGTCCACTCCTCGATGGCGCGGAAGCGATCAGCGGCGCGAGAGAGGACGCCGGCCTGGGGCCCCTTGAGCCCATCGACATGGACGTAGACGAACTGTGGATAGAGGAGGACGACGCTGGGTTCGAGGTCCTGCCACTTCTCCTGGAACTGGCGGTAGAGATCCTGGCGGACCTCGCTGTCTACGGTGACGCGGGCCTTGGCGATGAGCTCATCGACGATGACGTCTTCGAAGTTGGCGAGGTTGAGACCGGCGGCTCCGCCCTGTGAGCTGTGCCAGGCGAAGTAGGGGTCGGGATCGGCGCCCTGGTCCCAACCGGCGACGGCGGCCTCGTAGCGGCGCTCCTGGAGGAAGTCGCGGCGGAGGACGGCGAAGGTGGTGCTCTGGACGGTGGTGCGGATGCCGATGGATTCGAGTTGCTGGGCGATCTCGGTGGCGACGGCGACGCGTGCGGCGTCGTTGTCGGTGCGGATGGTGAAGCGGAACTCGGCGCCGTCCTTGACGCGGACGCCGGTGTTGGGGTCGGCGACCCATTGGGCTTCGTCGAGCAGGCGGCGGGCTTCGGCGCGGTTCGCGCCAACCGTGTCGTACTGCTTCGCGTAGGACCACGTTCCGGGTGGAATCGGAGAGCTGGAAACGAGGCCGAGGCCGGCGAAGGCGCGGGTTGCGAGCGAGCGACGGTCGATGGCGAGGCCGATGGCGGTGCGGACGTTGACGTCGGCGAAGGTTGCCTGGTCGTTGTTCAGATAGAGCACGAGGTAGGCGGCGCGCGTGTAGCGCTCGAGCTTCATCCCCTTGATTCGGTCCAGTTCGGCGAGCTGGCTTTCGGCGAGTGCATCGCGAACCATGAGCCCGTCGATCTCGCGGCCGGAGAGGCCGCGGATGGCGGACGGGTAGTCGGTGTAGAAGATGAATTCGAGGCGGGCGATAGCGGGTTTGCCGCGGTGGTAGCGGTCGTTCGCGACGAGGACGGCCTTCGCGGCGTCGAGCGATTCGAGGCGGTAGGGGCCGCTGCCGATGGGCCGGGTGTTGAAGGGCGCGTCGTAGAGGGCGGCGGCGTTGAGGCCGAGGAGCAGGTGTTCGGGAAGGATCGCGACGGTGGCTGTGCGGGCGAGAAAGGGCGCGGAGGCGGACCTCAGGCGGAAGACGACCGTCTGGGCGTCCGGGGTTTCGACTTCGACGCCGGACCATGCCTCGGAAAGGGCGGGGTCGCCGCGGAAGTCCGGGTCGGCGAGGCGGGCGATGGTGAAGGCGACATCGCTGGAGGTAAGGGGTTGGCCATCCTGCCAGGTGGCGCCGGGCTGGAGGGTGAAGGTGTATTCGCGGCCATCCTCGGAGATCTGGGGGAGATCGGCGAGGTCCGGCTCGACCCCGCCATCGGGCGAGGTACGAACGAGGGCCGAGAAGATGAGGCTGGCGAGGTCGTCATCGACCTCGTTGGAGGAGGCATAGAGGGGATTGATCCGTTCCCAGGTGCCGGCGAGGCCTTCGCGATAGGTGGTGCGTTCGCCGATGACGACGCTTTCGTTGTCGGAGAGGCCGAGGATGAAGGCGAGGCCGGCGGCCAGGATGGCGAGGACGGCGAAGCCGCCGAGGACGATCGGCCAGTGGGTCTGGTTCGTACGGCGGCGGCTCAAGATTATCTCTGCGACTGCACGCTCAGGAAGGAAACGAAGATAAACACGATCGTCAGGATGATGGTGGCCTGAAAGAGCGTGCGCTCCAGGCCGCGCTTCGTCCTGAAGGCCGAGCCACCCGACATCCCGCCGAGCGCCGCTCCAAAGCCGGAGCCCTTCACCTGAAGGAGCACGCAGACGACGAGAATCGTCGAGATTACAATTTGGAGGACGTTCATCCACATAGTCGCTGTTACCGTACGGCCAGGACAGCAGCTTCGGCGGGGAGCGCCGAGGGCGTCACAATGGCATCCCGACCATCGTAGAACCGGAGAATCGTAGCCGCGAGTTTCTCGGAATCGTGGCGGTAACGGTTCTCTTCGGCGACAACGTCGGCATCGATGACCTGGACGCCGTGGCGTTCGAGGCATTCGGCGCCGCCCTTGACGGGGACGGGACGGGAATGCCAGGCCTCGGGCAAGTCGTTGACGATGTTGTTGTTGGCGACGACGGCGTGGACCATCCCTTTTCCAGCGTGGAACTCGAGAGCCTCGAGGTGGTCGAGGACGGAGAAGCCATCGGTCTCGCCGTGCTGAGTGGCGACGTTGCAGACGAAGACGCGGACGGCGGACGACGCGGCGAGGGCGCGCTTGATGCCATCGACAAGGAGGTTGGGGAGCACGCTGGTGTAGAGGCTGCCCGGGCCGATGACGATGAGGTCGGCATCGAGGATGGCGCGGACGGCGTCGGGGTGGGCTTCGGCGGAGGGCGGATTGAGGAAGAGCTGCTTGATGGCGGCGCCGTGCTCGGTGATGTTATGTTCGCCGTGGACCATCTCATCGGAGTGGGTGCGGGCGCTGAGGGTGACATCTTCGAGGGTGGAGGGGAGGATGCTGCCGCGGACGTTGAGGACGCGGCCCGTTTCGTGGATGGCGGCCTCGAAGTTTCCGGTGACTTCGGACATGGCGACGATGAAGAGGTTGCCGAAGGAGTGGCCTTCGAGACCGGTGCCTTCCGTGAAGCGGTACTGGAAGAGCTTCGACATGAGCGGTTCGGCTTCGGCGAGGGCGGCGATGCACTGGCGGATATCGCCGGGGGCGACGACGCCGAACTCCTGGCGGAGGCGGCCGGTGCTGCCACCGTCGTCGGCGACGGTGACGATGGCGGTGAGGTTGCTGGTGTAGTTTTTGAGGCCGCGAAGGAGCGTAGAGAGGCCGGTGCCGCCGCCGATGGCGACGATCTTGGGCCCGCGGCCGAGGATGCGTTTGTTGTAGATCGTCTGGGCGACGCTGCTTTCGCGCTCAGGACGAACGAAGGCGTAGAGGAGCGACTGGTTGAGCTTCCAGGTGGCGATTCCGACGGTTGAGAGGGCGAGGCCGGCGAAGAGGAGGCCGCGGCCCCACCTCGGGATGAACTGGAGGGTGAGGTAGTAGAAGACGCCGGGCAGCTCGGTCTGGAGGTAGGCCTCCTTGAGGATGTAGGCGATGCCGAGGCCCATCAGACAGACACCGAAGAGGAGGAGGAGCAGCCAACGCTTGATATGCATCCCCGGGTAGAGCCACTTGACGGCGGTGTGGTCGCGGATCTGCTGAAGCGTCATGCGGGCTGAGTGTACCTGTAGTTCGTCATATGGAGAGGGGGCTTGATCATTTCGTTAATCCAGTTCGGCCACTATCAGGGTTTGCACTACCTGGGGGTTGGCGCGGCCCCTGGTTTCGCGCATGACCTGGCCGATGAGGAACTTCACGGCCGAGTCCTTTCCGGCGCGATAGTCGGCGACGGCCTTTTCGTTGGCGGCGATGACTTTGCGGACGACCTCGACGAGTTCTCCAGCGCCGCTGATCTGGGCGAGGCCGTCGCGCTCGACGATGGCCTGGGCATCTTCGCCGGAGAGGGCCATCTTCTCGAAGACCTCTTTGGCGACGGCGCCGGTGATGGTGCCGGCTTCGGCGAGGGCGATGAGGCCCGCCAGGCGATCGGGCGAGACGGGGCATTCGCCGGCTTCACGGCCGGCGGCGTTGCACCAGCGGAGCACTTCTCCGAGGAGCCAGTTGGCGGCGAGCTTGGCGGAGCGGGCGCTCTCGCCACCGATCGCGGCCTTGAGGGAATCGAAGTAGCCGGCGCGGTCGCGGGATTCGGCGATGGAGGCGGCTTCGTACTCGCTGAGGCCGAGCCGGAGGAGCCCCTCGCGCCGTTGGGCGGGGAGTTCGGGAAGCTTCGCGCGGGCCGCCTCAATAAACTGCCGGCTGAGCTTCAGCGGGGGCAGGTCGGGCTCGGGGAAGTAGCGGTAGTCGTGGGCCGATTCTTTGGAGCGCTGGCTGGCGGTCTCGCCACGTTCGTCTATCCAGCCGCGCGTCTCCTGGGGGATGACGCCACCTTCGTCCAGGACGCGGGCCTGTCGGATCTCCTCGAAGACGAGGGCGTCGTGAACGGCGCGAAAGCTGTTCATGTTCTTGACTTCGACCTTGCCGCCCAGCTCCTTCTGGCCCCATGGGCGGAGGCTGATGTTCGCGTCGCAACGGAAGTTGCCATCCTCCATGTTCGCTTCGCTGACGCCGATGTAGCGAAGGATCTGGCGAAGGCGGACGAGGTAGTCCCGTGCTTCTCCGGGGGTACGCATATCCGGCTCGCTGACGATCTCCATCAGGGGCGTACCGGAGCGGTTGACATCGATGAGGCTATAGCCCTGGCCGGTTGCCGCGTCGGTGCGGTGCATGAGGCGGGCGGTGTCCTCTTCCATGTGGACGCGGGTGATGCCGATGCGGCGGGCATCTTCGCCTTCGACGTGGATTTCGAGCCAGCCGTCTTTGCAGACCGGGAGGTCGAACTGGGAGATCTGGTAGCCCTTCATGAGGTCGGGGTAGGGGTAGTTCTTGCGGTCGAACTTACTGAAGGGCGCGATCTCGCAGTGAAGGGCGAGGCCCGTCATGACGATGTACTCGATCGCCTTTTCGTTGATGACGGGGAGGGTGCCTGGCAGGCCGAGGCAGACCGGGCAGACGTGGGTGTTCGGTTCGGAGCCGGCGTAATCGACACCGCAACCGCAGAACATCTTGCTGCGGGTATCGAGCTGGCAATGGACTTCGAGGCCGATGACGGTCTCGTACGCGGTTGCAACGGCGGTCACAGGTACCTCCATTCACCCGGGGGACGCCCTTCGAGTATAGGAAGGCGGGGTGCAGCGAACAATCGGGGGGTGGGGAGGCGAGGCGGGGGTGAATCGCCAAGAGCGCCAAGAGCGCCAGGGGAAGACCAACGCGTCATGAAGAGAGAGACGCTGGGGGAGACCGTTTTGTTCCCAGGGAGCCGCGTGGCGCGGTCCGATAGAATATGAGACGCGCGGTGCGCTGAGGCTCGCCCCGCAGTGCACGGCGGTGGATGACGCTGGCGAGGGGCGGCCGGCGCCGCATGAAAGAGTGGTATCATGGACGTGTTATGGGCCGACGGTCAGCTGCGAGACCGGTATCTCAACATCTCATTGGGGACACGTGCCTGGGGCCGCCCTGTCGCGCGGAAATTCGTCCAGCGCGTGGACTACCTCATCGGAGCGGCCACGTGGAAGGACGTATCCGCATTGCAATCCCTCCGCTTGCACAGGCTGCGTGGGCACCGCGAAGGGCAATGGGCCATCGACCTCAATTCTGGCTGGCGGCTCCTCGTGGCATACGACGAGGACGAGAACACGGTGACGGTGGAAGAGGTGACCAACCACTATGACGACTGACGTAAACGGCGTTACCTGGCCAGACGAAGCGATCCATCCTGGCGAAACGCTGGCCGATGAACTTGAGGCGAGGGGGCTTTCGCAACGGGCGCTGGCGATCGCCATCGGCCGGCCCCCTCAACTGGTAAACGACATCGTGCGGGGGCGGAAGGGTATCAGCGCCGATACGGCCGTGGGCCTTGAGCAGGCGCTCGGTATCTCTGCCCAGACGTGGGTTAGCCTGCAAGCTCGCTATGAACTGACGTTGGCCTATATCCGGGCAGCCGGGCGAAGGGATCACGTGCCAGCCTGACGAGCCGTACGGAACCCGTCAGGCGACGCTGATTCGCGGCTCGCCGGCGCGCACGCGGCCGATCCGCCAGAGCGGCTCGTTGTCGGCGGCGAAGGCGGCTTCGAGGGCCGCGGCTTTGCGGGCGCCGCAGCCGATGAGCAGCCCGCCGGAAGTCTGGGGGTCCCAGAGGAGGGCGGCGCGATCCGGATCGACGCCTGAGGCGAGGGCGACGTGTTCGCCAGCCCAGTCGCGGTTGCGGGCTTCGCCGCCAGTGTGGACGCCCATCGCGGAGCTTTCGAGCGCGCCGGGAAGGAGGGGGGCGAGGGCGGCATCGATCTCGGCCTGGACGCCGCTCTTCGAGACCATCTCCCAGAGGTGGCCGAGCAGCCCGAAGCCGGTGACATCGGTGGCGGCGCGGATGCCGACGCGGCTACAGAGGTGGGCGGCGTGGCGGTTGAGGCGAAGCATCGACGTGGCGGCGGCCGCGGCCCATCCTTCGCCGTCGCGGTGGTTCTTCGCGGCCGAGAGGATCGTGCCGGTGCCGAGGGGCTTGGTGAGGTAGAGGACATCGCCTGGCTTGAGGCCGCCCTTCGTGAAGATCCGCCTGGGGTTGACCGTGCCGATGACGCTGAGGCCGAACTTCGGCTCGGGGTCCCAGATCGTGTGGCCGCCAGCGACGATGCCGCCGGCCTCGGCGACCTTGTCCGCTCCGCCACGGAGGATGGCGGTCTGTGCGGCGGGGGCGAGGTCTTCCGGGAAGGCGGCGATGTTGAGGGCGAGGAGGACTTCGCCGCCCATCGCGAAGACATCGGACATGGCGTTGGCGGCGGCGATTGCGCCGTAGGTGTAGGGGTCATCGACGACGGGCGCGAAGAAATCGAGGGTGGCGACGATGGCCGTGCGGGAGTTGAGGCGGTAGACGGCGGCGTCATCGGACACGCCGAGGCCGACCAGCAGTTCGGGCCGGTTCATGCGGGCGAAAACATCAGCTAAGGGCGACAGAACCTGCGCCAGGGCGGCCGGGCCCGCCTTGGACGCTCAGCCGCCGCAGCTGGTCAACTCCGTGAGCCGGAAGATCTCCTCTTTCGTCATGCTTGAGAGGGTAAACGCCAAGATGCCAAGTGCGCCAAGAAGCCCGCAGGGAATACCGTCGGAAACGTGACCAGTTTCCGTTCTGGACGACGGACAGTCTCCTTACCCTTGGCGTTCTTGGCGCTCTCGGCGTCTAATGCGGCCATGCCGACGCTGGTGATTGGACATGCCGCCGCCGCGGGTGAGGCGCCCGCGAATACGCTCGCCGGGGTGCGAGCCTGCCTCGAGGCGCCCGCGGACGCGATGGAGATCGATGTCCAGATCTCGGCGGATGGCGTGCCCGTACTGATGCACGATGACACCGTCGACCGGACGACGAACATTCGGGGCAAGGTGCGCGATCTCTCGCTGGTGGCGCTCCAGGCTGCCGACGCGGGCGGCGGTGAGCCGGTGCCCACGCTCGACCAGGTGCTCGACCTCGTAGCCGGGCGGCTGACGGTGATGTGCGAGCTGAAGGTGGATTTCGACGACCCGGTGGTCGATACGGCGCTGGTTGATGCCGTGCTGGCGACCGTTCGCAGGCACGGGGCGGAGACGTGGACGGCGATGCACTCGTTCCACGCGGAGACGATCCGCTACGCACGAGAGCGGGCGCCGGAGATCTCGGCGGCGATCATCGCGGTGGCGCAGGACGCGCCGGGGTTCGAAAGGCTGCTGGCGGGGGTGCTCAAGCGGAACGGACAGGCGCTCTCGCTGGAACATCGCTGCATCACGCGGGAGTACGTGCTGCGGGCGAAGCGGCGGCAGCTTTCGCTCTGGGCCTGGACGGCGGACACGGAGGCGGAATGGCGGCATCTCCTGGCCGTCGGCGTCGATGGGGTCATCACGAACTACCCGGCGCGTCTGCGGGCCTTCCTGGATGCTCGGGCGGGGTAATCGCCAAGGCGCCAAGAACGCCAAGTGCCCGCCATGATCGCGAAAATTTGTCTTCGCGTCTTCAAAACGCTGGCGCGCCACGGTACGATTTCAGGAGGTTTACGCTGGCGGGGGAATAGTCAAGCACCAGCGGCCCCACGTTGAGCTTCTGAGTGACCTTGGCGCTCTTGGCATCTTGGCGATTTAACTACGCCAGGAGCTGCGCCCCTACCAGCTGCCGCCGCCGCCACCACCGCCACCACCACCACCGCTGGAGCCGCCGCCGGAAAAGCCGGAGCCGCCGCTGGAGCTGGGGGCGCTGGTGATGGTGCTGGAGATGTTGGAAGAGAAGTTGTTCAGGCTGCGGGAGAAGATGGCGGCGTTGAAGATGGCGGCGCCGGTGTAGAAGCTGCCGACGGAGGCCGCTTCCCCGCCTTCGAGGCCCTCGAAGGCCTTCGACCACTTATCGACGCAGCCGAAGACGATGGCGTAGGGCAGGTAGCGGGCGAAGATGCCCTGCTGCTCGTTGAACTCCTGGCGGCGGGTTTCGGCGGTGGCGACGTAGAGGCGAAAGCCGAGGACGCGGCGGAGGGCTTCGCTGCCCTTGGCCGTCCGCCGGGACATGGCGCTGGCGAGGACGACGGCCATGATGAGGCCGGCGAGGATGACCGGCAGGCCGATGAGGGCACGGCCGGCGAACCAGCCGGTCGCCACGGCGAGGCCAACGCCGGCGATCGCAATGCCGATGCCGATGGCCCGCCAGATGTTCTTCGCGTTGCCCGGCTTCGCCGGGAACCATTTCCGCTGCATCGCGTCGCGGTAGAGCTGGCCCTGGGCGGTGGCGAGGTCGTCGTAGAACTTGTTCTTGAGCTCTGAGAGCTTGCGTTCCTGGTGGCTGTCGAAGAGGCCGCTGAGGATGGTCCGTTCGTAGGTCTGGAGGGCTTCGTCGCCCTGCCATTCCTTGAGCTTCGTCAGGTTCCAGTCGGTACCGCCGAAGAGGCCCTCCTTCGGGATCTCGGTGATGTGGAGGTAGCCGCGGACGGCGAGATCGACGATCGTGGCGGTGACATCGAGGGGGTCGGCGCGTTCATCGATGATGAGGCCCATCTGGGCCGGGCGGAGGTCTTCTGGCGGGGTGAATTCGACGACGACGGGCGGACCGCCGAAGAGCGGCCTGGTGTGTTCCGTGGGGTCGTTGGTGAGGTAGTAGAGGGACTTGTAGCGGCGGTCGCGGCCGACGCGCCACCAGAGCGCGACGAGGCCGAGGACGCTGAATGCGCCGACGCCCGCCATCGCGCCGAGTTCGAGAGCATCCCCCTCGAAGAAGTCTTCGACGCGTTTGTCGCGGCCGTAGTCTGGCTCAGCGAGGGGGAAGGTGTTGGCCGGCCAGCGCATCGCGATGGAGAGCTCTTCGCCGGGCTGGAGGGTACGGGTCGCGGCGAACGTCCAGGCGGCGGTGGGAGCGGCCGGTTTGGTGATTGTGCACGGCTTCGTGCTCCGGAACCCTTCGAAGCAGACAGCGCTGTCGGCGCGGCCGGTGGCATCGACGAAGGTGAATCGGGCCGACTGGACGGGCACGTCCCATTCCTTGCCGGTCACGTTCCAGAAGAACTCGTCGTGGTCGCCGTATTCGGTGAGGGCGTTCTTGAGGCGGTAGCTGATGCGATAGGTCTGAACGCCAGAAACCGTCTTGTCGGCGTCACCGATGCGGATGTTCTTGTAGACGAGACCGCCGGAGCCGGCGACGTCCTCGGTCTTCGTCGGGACGCCGCCAAAGCTGCCATCGGCCCGGCGAACCTGGACGGTGACATCGGAGAGACCGTAAGTGCGGTAGTAGCCAGTGGGGCAGGGATAGACCGGAAGCTGGGTAGCCGGGTCGATGGTTTCCGGGCAGTCCTCGCGGAAGATGAGGTCGCGAAAGATGCCATGGCGGTCGGTGCGGGCGGCGAAGTCCCAGGCGATCTCTTCGGTGACCTCGACCAGGCCGCCGGAGGAGATGACGTAGGTAGCGTTGAAGCTGCGAATCGCCTCGGCGCCGAACTGGGCGGCGGCCGATCGGCCCTGAACGAAGGCCGAGGCGGCAGAAAACAGGAGCACCAGGAGGAGGACGAACGAAGCGCCGATCGTTATGCTGAGACGAGCATTTCGAGGGGCCGAGACAATCCGGTGCACGTTCTCTATGATCATGCCCGCTCGTCCACCGGGCGAATGGGCGTCGCGCGCCCTTTGGCCCAGGATGCACCCCGATTCTGTAGAGAAGGACCTTGCATGGAGAACTTCGATTATCTCGCGCCTCGTTCCCTGGCCGAAGCCTATTCGGCGCTGGGAAACGGGCGCACTACGCTCTTGCTGGCCGGTGGCACGGATGTCATCGTCCAGCTCCGTGAGGGGCGTCGCCGTTGCGACCAGCTCATCGACGTCAAGCACATCCCTGAGCTGATGGCTCTCAAGTCGACGGCCGATGGCGGCCTGGAGATCGGCGCGGCGGTTTCCTGCGCCGAAGTCTACGAACACCCCGACGTGATCAAGCGGTTCCCCGGAATTGTCGATGCGGCGCGGATCATCGGTGGCATCCAGATCCAATCGCGTGCCAGCCTGGGTGGAAACATCTGCAACGCGAGCCCGGCGGCGGATTCGATCCCGGCGCTGATGGTGCTTGGGGCGAAGCTCGTGATCGGGTCGGCCTCGGGCACACGCGAACTAGCGATCGAGGAGTTCTTCACCGGCCCGGGCCGGAACACGCTCCGACCGGGCGAGTTGCTGGTGCAGGTGAAGGTGCCGGCGCTCGGCGCGAACGCTCAATCGTTCTATCACCGCTTCATCCCGCGGAACGAGATGGACATCGCCGTCGTCAGCGCCGGGGTGATGCTCCGGCTGAACGCGGGGCGAGACCGGATCGAGGACGCGCGAGTGGCGATCGGGGCGGTGGCGGCGACGCCGCTGATGGTCCCGGGTGCGGCGGAAGCGCTCATCGGCCAGGCGCCGGGTGCGGCGGCGTTCGCGAAAGCGGGCGACGCGGCCGAGGCGGCGGCGACACCGATCACGGACATG
>JANMTH010000203.1:0-2595 GCA_031390305.1 Thermoflexaceae bacterium | reverse complement strand
CTTACCTGCGCTGCCTGCCGAACATGGTGATCGCCGCGCCGAAGGACGAGACCGAGCTTCGCGACCTGCTTTACACCGGCGTCATGCACACGAGCGGCCCATTCGCGCTCCGGTTTCCACGCGGCTCGGGCACCGGCGCGCCGACGAACCTTCCGATGAAGGCGATCCCGATCGGCCGGGCCGAGGTCGTTCGCGATGGCCGCGACGTCACTCTCGTCGGGTTCGGGACAACGGTCACGGAGTGCCTGAAGGCGGCGGACATCCTCGAAGAGTCTGGTATCGACGCAGCCGTCGTGAACGCCCGCTTCGCCAAGCCGCTGGACGAAGGTCTGCTCCTTTCCCTGGCGCGAACGACAGCGGGGATGATCACGGCCGAAGAGAACGTCCGCGCTGGCGGCTTCGGCGAAGCCGTCCTCGACCTCCTGGCGGACAACGGCCTCGGCGGACAGTTCCTCGACGCGATCACGATGCCCGACCAGATCGTCGATCACGGCCCCCAGGGGACGATGCGCGCGCTCTACCAGCTCGATGGAGCGGGCATCGCCGCGCGAACCCGGGTGGCACTTGCGGCGCGGGGTATATCGCCCGCGGTCGCCGCTCCGGTCACGGCGTGAAGACGCTCGCCGACTACACCGTCGTGGTGGCCCCCAATGCTGGCGCCTACGTAGCCTACGTACCGGCAATCGAGGGCTGCCACGCGATTGGGGACACGCCAGAGGAAGCACGCGCGGAGCTGGATGGCGTTTTCGACATGTGGCAGAGCTACCTTGCCGAAGTCGGGAAGCCGATGCCGAAGGACGTGACGGAGCTGATTCCGGTTGCCGGATGAAGTCCGTACCCAAGGCGAGAACGCCTCGCAGCGGCAAAACGGCTCCCGAACCCGTTAAGATGGACCGATGAAGACGCTCGCTGATTACACCGTTGTCGTGATGCCGGACGATGGCACGTACGTCGCGTACGTTCCGGCGCTTGAGGGCTGCCACGCGGTGGGAAGCTCGCCAGACGAGGCCCGCTCAGAGCTGGACCATGTGTTTGCGATGTTCCTTGAGGAGTACGAAGAGAGCGGCGAAACGATGCCGCCGGACGTTAAGGAACTCGTAGCCGTTGCCAGCTAAAGCCGCCGAAATCGCCCTGGCGGCAAGCCGACTTGGTTTCCGGCAGGTGCGCCAGCGTGGTAGCCACGCAATCTACCGCCACGCCGATGGCCGGCGTATCACTATTCCCGTCCACGGCAGCAGGGATATCGGCGGGCGGCTCTTTCATGATCTCCTCAAGCAGCTCGGGATCACGGAAGAGCAGTTCCGCGACCTCCGCTAGAATGCGCTGCACGTACCCCGCCTGGAGCACCACGTGGCCTCACTCTCCGCTTCCCTGCCCGAGGTCATCGCGCGCCATCGTGAGACGGTGGAGGCGGCGCTCCGCGCTGCCCTCGCGCTCGACGATTCACCGCTGACCGGCCCCGCCCGCTACGTCATGGGCTGGCAGGCGGCGGACGGCACGCCGATGGAGAGCGGCGGAAAGCGGATCCGTCCCGCCCTCACGATCGTGGCCGCAGGGATCTTCGGCGGCTCGGCCAGTGACGCCCTTCCCGGCGCGGTCGCCGTCGAGCTAATCCACAACTTCTCCCTCGTCCACGACGAGATCCAGGACCAGGACGATGTCCGCCATGGGCGCCCGACGGCGTACACGGTCTGGGGCCCCGGCCAGGCGATCAACCTTGGCGACTTCATGTACGGCCGCGCCCTCCAGGCGCTCACCCATGGCGACGGCGAGGTAGGGCGCCGGATGGCCGCCCTCGATGTCCTCCTTCGCGCCGTCGAGGGGATGATCGGCGGCCAGTGGCGCGATATCGCCTTCGAAGAGCGCGAGGCCGTCTCGGTCGATGAGTACCTGGGGATGGTCGAGGGCAAGACCGGCGTCCTCCTCGGGGCCGCGCTCGAGATGGGGGCGATCCTCGGTGGCGCGCCTCGCGAGCAATCGGCGCTGATGGGCCGCTGGGGTACCCGCCTCGGCCTCGCCTTCCAGGCGATCGACGATTACCTCGGCATCTGGGGCGACGAAGCGCTCACTGGCAAGACGACGACTGGCGACATCGCCCGCAAGAAGAAGACACTCCCGATCATCCACGGCCTGAACGATCCCGAGGCCGGCGCCGTCATCCGCCGCGCGTTCGCCACGGACCGGCAGGTCGAAGAGCTACCGGCGATCGTCGCGGCCCTCGAAGTAGCGGGCGCCCACACCCTTTGCAGCGAACTCGCCCGCCAGTACGCCGACGAGGCGGAGACCATGGCGGCCGGACTCGAGGTGGACGCCAACGGACGTGACATGCTCCGCGCCATCGGCGATTACTTCTGTAGCCGGACGTTCTGAATCTCGCTCAGGCTTTGAGCATCGCCTCGATCACGTCCAGTTCGGCGGGCGTTCCCTGGACAATCAGGGCCACGCCGCCGCCCATCGCGGCGACGCTCCACCCGATTCCGGGGCAGCAGAGGCGTTCGGCGGCCACGAAGGCTTCGACGATCTCTCTCCCCTCCGGACGCAAGGGCAGGCACAAGGCGCCGCCGCCGCGATGGCAGCCGAGGAGGAAGGGCGCTA
>JANMTH010000189.1:0-3067 GCA_031390305.1 Thermoflexaceae bacterium | reverse complement strand
CGTACGACCCGCTGGGGTTACCCCTGGCGGCCAGCCGTGTCAAGGCTGTTGGCTGGTTCCGGCTGCCACGGGCGATTAGTCCCATCTGGGACCGTTCGGAGGGTCACAATAACGATGCTGATCGAGCCCCGCAACCCCAGTAGTGTGATGTGGTTCACACAACGGGACTGAGTGTGTTGGTGGTCGCGCCAAACGCGCTCCGGCCGTTTCAAGCTGTCCGCGCGATCTCCTCAGGGTCCGCCGTCAGCGCCGTTGCGGCACGCCGCGGCTACCCTCCGGCGTACTACGCCGACGCGCCGTGGGGCGCCACTGGTCGCGAGCCTGCCACCCACGGCGTCAGGCCGACGGCGACTCGAGGACGATCAAGGCGAGCCGCCGTCCGACCTGGCGTTGGTGGTGGGTGCCGAAGCGCGGAAACGCCCTCCCCGAAACGGGAAGGGCGCTTCCGTTACTCCGATACCCGGCACTCCCATACTCGCCACGGGGAGGACGGCGACGGCGGTGTAGGTCGGTGCGCCTTAGAGACGCCTCGCCGTTCGAGGGCCGCCTCCGGGCGCGGGCGGCGGTAGGCTCGGCGCGCCCCGGCTCGGAAGGCTCGCCCCCATCGCCCGCAGGCGCGCGACGCGCTCCTCCAGTGGCGGGTGGGTGCTAAAGAGCTTCGAAATGCCCGCGCCGCCCGAGAACGGCTTCACGATGTAGAGGGCCGCGACCGCTTCCTGGGCGGGCGTCGGTTCCATCGGAGAATAGGCGACGCCGCGCTGCAGCTTCTCGAGCGCGCTGGCCAACGCCTCCGGGTCACCTGTCACCTCGGCGCCCGTCTTGTCGGCCGCGTACTCACGCGTCCGGCTGATCCCGAGTTGGATGAGCGTCGCCGCTATCGGCGCTATCAGGATGGCCACGAGCATCAGCAGCGGGTTCTGGTTCTCGTTGCGGCGCCCACCAAACATGGTGCTGAACATGAGCACCTGGGCGATCATCTGGATCGCGCCGGCCAGCGTCGCCACGATCGAACTCGTGAGGATGTCACGGTTCTTCACGTGGCCCATTTCGTGGCCGATAACCCCGCGGAGTTCCCGGTCGTTGAGGAGACCGCGAATACCGGTCGTCACCGCCACCACGGCATGCTTGGGGTTGCGGCCCGTCGCGAAGGCGTTTGGCGAATCCGTCTGGATGACGTACACCTTCGGCATCGGCATGCGCGAAAGCTGGGCCACCTCGCGGACCATCCCGAAGAGATGCGGCTCCTCCGCCTCCGTCACCTCGTGGGCGCCCGCCATCCGCAGCGCCATCTTGTCGCTGAACCAGTAGGCGACGAAGTTCATCACGCCCGCGATGCCGAGGAAGAGGATCATCCCGGAGACGCCGCCGACCATCCCACCGATTCCCACGAGGATTCCGGTGAGCGCGGCGAGCAGGACCGTTGTCTTAAGGACGTTCATGTGTCGGTGTGGGTAACCTCCTGTTCCTCCCAGTATACGCGCTTTGGCGGCGGCCGATTGGTAAAGAACGCCGATGGAAGCACGATTTTCCTGACGTAGTTCGCGGCCCCCGGCGAGCGATTTTACCTTCAGCCGCGCTGCCCCACCTCGCGCCATGGTACGATCATCGAACGCGCGGCCCCCGCCGCCGCCTCAGAAAGCTGGTGCGCACCGTGTCGTACTTCCCATCCGAACAGGCTACCGGCGAAGGCGTCCGCGGGCGTCTCTCGGCGGGCCTGCTCGGCAAGGTCTTCGGGCTCCTCGCCTTCTCCCTCGTCTTCGCGACGGTCGGCGGGGCTGTCGGATCGCAACTCGACCGGAGCTGGATCCTGCCCCTGTTCATCGTTCAATTCGGCCTCCTCTTCGCTATCCAGGCCTGGCGCGAACGTGAAGGGCTGAACATCGTCCTCCTCTATGCCTTCGCCGTCGTCTCCGGGGCGACGATCGGTCCGATCGTCGCCTCCTACGTCAACGCCGGGCTTGGCGTGGCCGTCCTCCAGGCGGCGGCCGTGACGGGCGTGATGACGGCCGGGTTGGCGACGTATGCGCTCGTCACCCGGCGAAACCTCGCGGGACTTCGGCCGTTTCTCTTCGTCGGCCTCCTCGGCCTTCTCGTCGCGATGATCGTGAACATCTTCGTGGGCGGGAGCGTGATGTACGGCGTGCTTAGCTGGGCCGGCGCCGCGCTCTTCAGCGTCATGCTCGTCTTCGATGTGAACCGCGCGAAATACGCCCCGGACACGATGGGGAACGCCGTCGTCATCACCCTCGGCATCTACCTCGACATCGTGAACCTCTTCCTCTTCGTTCTCCGCATCATCGGTGGCGGCGGCCGGCGGTAGCCTCGCCCTCCACCCGCCGTTCGGGCGCGAACCGTGCGGAACGGCGAAGCGCCGGGTGACAACCGTCAACACCGTCCGCAACCCCGAAAGCTTGGCCGCATATCCACGTAGCCCGCGGCCGGGGTACGGAGAACGTACCCTGTGGCCGACACTCAGGACGATGGATACGCACGCCGCCAACCGCTCTCCGCTTTGCGCCCTCTGCGGTTCGGCGAACCAACGCGGAGAGCTGCGGCTGACGCTTGACGGCGGCGCCTCAGCCCACATCCACCGGCTCTGTTCGCCGTGCTTCGGGCTCTTGCGCGCCACGCTGCTCGCGGCCATCGACCATCCCCACGGCGCGGACGGCCCGCCG
This sequence comes from Thermoflexaceae bacterium, assembly GCA_031390305.1. GTDB lineage: Bacteria > Chloroflexota > Dehalococcoidia > Tepidiformales > Tepidiformaceae > JANMTH01. Next base: position 392 of record JANMTH010000189.1, on the reverse strand, counting down.
CGGCCCCTGGCCCAGCCGGAAACGGCCGGCGCCTCCTGTGCCATGTGTCGCGGACCGCGCGGCGAGCCGGACGCGCCCCCGATCGAGCTCGTCCCCATCGCCACGACATTCGGGCCGATCCTGGAAACACCGGAGCCGACCCTCGTCATCGAGGCCTGCGCCGCGTGCCGCATCAGGGCGTGGCACATGGTCGAGGAAGAGATGGTGGCGCGAAAGGCCGCGCGCACGTTCGCCGCCATCGAAGCCGGCCCCGGCCAGGCGACCGATCTTCGCTGCCTCGCTCTCGGCCTTCCCCCGGCCGAAACCTCGCTGCTGCGAACGACGACAGAATCGCTGGGCGGGACAATGGACAGCGGCCAGAGTTGGGACGATGCAGCCCCGGGCGGGCGGAT
>JANMTH010000289.1:0-7164 GCA_031390305.1 Thermoflexaceae bacterium | reverse complement strand
GTTCGTCAAGAACATGCTGGCTCCCGAAGCGTTCGAAGTCGCCCACTACGCGATCTACTCGAAGCAGGATGGCGTCGTCGAATGGGAAAGCTGCATCGAAGAGGACCCTCGCCTGAACGACGAGGTGAACTGCACGCACATCGGTATGGCCTTCCACCCCGGCGTCTATAAGGCGCTGGCGAAGCGCCTGGCCCAGGTAGCCTGAACGGGCCCTACCACTCGCGTACGCACAGGTTCGCGGTCGGCGAAGGACAAGAAAAAGGCCGGTCTTGCGACCGGCCTTTTCATTTTGTCCCGAGGACCAAGGGTGTGCTCAGAGAGCTCCTCGCACATTTCCGGCCCTCCGCGTCTCCGCGTCCAGGAGGCCGCGGGGCTCCGCCACCGTTAGACGGGGGCCTTGTCCTTCTTCGCCTTCGGGGCGGCCGGGGCGAATCCCTCGAAGCCCTGCTTCATCATCTCGCCGAAGGGGTTGGCGCTGGCGAAACTGCGGGCCGCTTCCATCGCGAGCTTCACCGTCTCGCGGTTTACCTGGACTACCTTTTCGACCGTCTCGCGGGCATCGGTGCCAGCGGCGAGGGCTTCCTGGTAGGCCGTCTGGGTGAAGGCGAGGGCGCGGCCCTGGGCGGCCGTCGCGGTCTCGAGCAGGCTGGTGTAAAAGCCGCCCATGTCGGTCGGCTCAGAAGCGACCTTCTTGCCGAGTTCGAGCGCTTCGCGCTGGCCCTTGGCCACATCCTTCACGAGCTGGGCGGAGACCTTCATGCCGCGTTCGTTCGCCTTGGCGACGGCGTCGACGAGGACATCGTAGGTTTCGATGAGAGCGTCGAAATACTTCTGGATCGGTTCGTTTGCCATGAGGGGTTGGACTCCTTCGATTAGTTGGCGGAGGCCCTCGGGCGTCCGTCGATAGATGCAAGATACACATAGCTGCGGAGAGTGTCAACCATTTGCATCTTGCGGCAATTCGCTGGTAAGTGCATACTGCACATACAACCACGAAAGGCCACACATCCCCTATGCCAAGAAAGCAGCCGGACGACGGGAACGCCGGGGAGACGGCCGCCGAGACGCCCGGCACGAAGCCGCGCCTCCACGGCGAACTCCTCTCGACGAGCCTCCTCGCCTTCCTCAAGAATTGGAACGCCTATGGCTACCAGCTGAGCCAGCAGATGGCCGACGCCGGCATGCCCGAATGCGACAGCGGCACCGTCTATCGCACGCTCCGCCAGCTCGAACGCTCCGGCTTCGTCTCATCGTTCTGGGACACTTCGGAGAGCGGACCGGCGCGGCGGATGTACAGTCTCACCAGCGCCGGGGACCTCTTCCTCGCCAGCTGGATCGAGACCCTGAAGAACTATCAGAATGTACTCCAGCGCGCGATGACGAACTTCGACGCGGCGGCCCGCTCCACCTGGGGCGCACCGGCCGAAGACGATTCACCCGGAACCTGAAGGAGACCACTATGTCCGATACCACGAACCCCGACCCGTTCGCCATGTGGCGCGATTGGCTCTCGAACTCGGAGCGCCAATGGAACTCGTTCCTCAACGATGCCATGGCGACGGACGAATTTGGCCGCAACATGGGGCGGATGATGGACGTCTACCTCGCCATGCAGAAGAACCTCAACGAAGTCATGGGCCGCTACTTCTCGGCGCTCAACGTGCCGACGCGCACGGACGTGATGACGCTTGGCAACCGTCTCGGCGAGATCGAGTCGCGACTGGACGGCATCGAAGGCGCCGTGAAGGCCCTGGCGCCGCGGCCTTCGCCCGCCGCTTCATCGTCCGCCATCGCCGCCGCCGCCGCCCGCCCGCCACGCACGAAGAAGCCGGCAACCGCCTGAACAACGCATCACGACATCTACTCTTCATCACCCGCACCTCTGGTGGAGGGAGGGCTTTGCCCGCACAATACGGCGACAAGCCGTTCTGCGGCGTGGAGCCGCCCGGTACGCGGAGGTTGACACGATGACCAGTCCAGCGCAGACCGATGTGGGCATCGAACAGCGCGTTCGCTCGGAAGTCGAACGCACCATTCAGCGCGCAATCAAGGGTATCGAGTACATCTCCACGGGCGACCCAGGCGTCGGCCTGACGCCGCGTGATGCGATCTACGGCCGGGGCACGCTCAAGCTCTATCACTACCGGGCGACGGCCGACGAAGTCTACCGCGTACCGGTTCTCCTGATTATGTCGCTCGTGAGCAAGCCCTACATCCTCGACCTTGCGCCCGGCCAGAGCCTCGTCGAATACCTGCTCAAGCAGGGCTTCGACGTCTACATGATCGACTGGGGCGTTCCCAGGCCGCAGGACCATGTCCTCCGGTTCGAGGACTATGTGCTCGATTTCATCCCCGACTGCGTGGAGCGCATCCTCGAGGATTCGGGCGAAGACGAGTTCTCGGTCGTCGGCTACTGCATGGGTGGGCAGCTCTCGGTGATGTACGCGGCCCTCCACCCCGAGGCGCCACTCAAGAATCTCGCCTGCTTCACCACTCCGGTGAACACCGACGGCATGAAGCTGATGAAGCAGTGGTGCGACCAGCGCTACTTCGATGTCGACCGGATCGTCGATACCCTCGGGAACGTCCCGCCAGAGATGCTCTTCGCCTCGTTCGACATGCTGCGCCCTGTCTCCAAGGTGATCGGCCAGATCCGGCTCTGGGACAACATGTGGAATGATGAGTTCGTTCGCTCGTTCCGGATGTTCGACCGCTGGGCGGCCGACCAAATCCCGTTCCCGGGCGAATGCTTCCGGCAAAACACGAAAGAACTGATGTGGGAGAACAAGCTCATGAAGGGGACGTTCGAACTGGACGGCCGCAGGGTGGACCTTGGCGCGATCACGGTGCCGTTCCTCCACGTCGTCGCGGAACACGACCACATCGTCCCGTACGAAGCCGCGAAGGACCTCGTACCCCTCGTTGGTTCGGCCGATAAACGGGAGATCATGCTCAAGGGCGGCCACGTCAGCCTTGTCGCTGGCGGGAACGCGATCTATCGTCTGTGGCCACAGCTCGACGCCTGGCTTTCGGAGCGCTCCGTATGACCACTACTCATGAAGGTATGCACACCTATCCCCGGACCGTGAAGGTGGGTTCACGGGAGGTCACGTTCCGCTTCGCGGAACTCCGTGACCGCGACGCCGTCGTGGCGATGGCCCGTTCCCTGCCCGAACACGACCTTCTCTTCCTGGCGCGTGACATCACCCAGCCGGCGAACGTAGAAGAGTGGATCTCGAACGAGAACATCAACACGCTCCTAGCCTTTGGGGGCGATGAGGTGCTGGGCTATGCGGCCATCCACCGTAACCAGATGCAGTGGTCTGCCCATGTGGCGGAGCTCCGCGTGATGGTCGGCGAGACGATGCGGGGCCAGGGCCTGGGGCGCATTCTGACGCAGGAAGCGTTCGCCTTCGCGCTCAGCCAGGGCATCGAGAAGATGATCGCCCAGATGACGCTGGACCAGAAGGGTGCGATCGCCGTCTTCGAAGGGATCGGCTTCCGAGCCGAGGCGCTCCTTCGCGACCACGTGAAGGACCGTTCCGGCCAAAAGCACGATCTCCTGATGCTCAGCCACGAAGTCGCCCGCTTCGAATCGCAGCAGGTCGCCTTCGGTGTCGCCGAAGCGTTCGGCGGTTAAGGAGAGGCGGGATAGGGCTGAACGCGAGGATCAGCGTTAGCCGCCGCCGCGGCCGCTGTTCTCCCAATCGGCCCAGGAGTTCTTGCGTTCTTCGGGAGGCGCGAGGACGTGGCCCTCGCGCCATTTGCCCGTGTACTTCACCTGGCTCCGTTGATCGAGCCGGCGAAGGAGCATGACAACGCCCGCGGCCAGCATGGACATCGTCCCGAAGAGCACGCCCATGCCCATCAGCCCGGTCCGCGCGGCCCCGTCCCAGGTGTTCTGGGCGGCAAGCGATTTCTTCAACGCCGGCTCAAAGTCGCCGGCCGCGTAGGCCTTCTCGGCGGCCGCGAGGTCGGCGGCGGGATCGGCGAAGAAGAGGCCAATCTTCTCGAGGAACGACGGCTTGAACGCGGCCTGCGTCTCCCTGGCGAGAGCGATGATCTTTTCGGCCGAATCGCGGTTGAACGCCGACGTCGTGGAGCCCGCGGCCAGCTGATGGGCGCCGTCCATGTCTCCAGCGGCGTACCTCTCCCGCGCCTTTGCGAGCTCGCCGAGGGCGAACGAATCCGCCGCTTCGTTGGCGAGGCGTTCGGCGGCCGCGACGATGGCGTCGATCGCGTTGCGCTGGCTATCGACTACGGACTGGGTGACGGCGAGGCTGTTCGTTCCCCACGATGCCGCGACGGCGCCATTCGCGGGGAGGCCCGCCGCCGTGCCTTTCGCCACCACCGCCGCGTAGTTATCGAGCACCGTGTGCCCCCGTGCTACCTGGCCAGCGATGCTTCGAAACACCCAGTCGTCGAGGTTCGCGCGGATATCGGCGGGGACGCCGGGCAGGCCAACTTCGGCGGCGCGCGTCGTCAGCACCTTCACCTGGTTGTGGGCGGCGCGGCGCTCTTCGAGCAGAGGCCGGGCTGTCTCGGGGACGAAGACCCAGGTGAGGAAGAGGTCATCGAGATTCGCGCCGCTCGCCCCCTCCCCGGCATCGAGGAACCAGCGGTCGTCACGGGGCAGCCGGTCCTTCTGGTCATCGGTCAGGGCGAGCGCCTTCGTCATGTTCTCGGGCCCGCCGACAGCCGCCTCGAAGGCGTGCCAGAAGGCGCCAGACTTGGCGTACCAGTAGCTGCCGGGAACGGGCACGCCGCCCCATTCGGCGAGCTGGAAGCTGAAGGGATAGCGCGCGTACTGGCGGTCCAGCTTGGTATAGCCGAGTTCGGGAGCGAGCCTCGCCGCCGCCCACTCGGCCAGCCCCTCGGCCGCCCAGCGGTCTCGCATGAAGCCGCTCCCGGCCCACTGGTGGGCCAACTCGTGCACGGTTACTTCGTCATCGAAGCCGGAGTTCGGGCTGATCAACACATCGCCGCCGGAGCGGTAGGCGATCCCGGCCGCGCCCAGGAGTTCGATGTGATGGGATTCGCGGATGCTCACCGTCTCGAACGGGTAGGCGAAACCGAAGAGCGCTTCCAGCTTCGGGAGGGCGAGCTGGCCGACTTCGAACTGACGGTCGGCCCATGCCTGGTCTCGCCGGAAGTACTTGAAGATGAGGTGGACGATCCTGCCGTCTGGCATCGTCAGGTCAGCCTCGCGCTTGGCCAACAGGGCCGGGTCGGTGACCGACTGAACGTACGCCGAAAACGGCGTCTCAACAATCTGCTGACGGCACTTATCGGCCATGTCGGCGCAGGCCTTCTGCGTTCCCGGGTCGTCTTTGAAGAAGGCCGCGATCGTCACCTCGCCGCAAACCCAACGTTCGAGGCCAGCGTCGCGGACGGCGGCCGGTTGGGAAGAGCCCTTCAGGCAACCCGGGTCGAAGTAGTTGTCGCCCGAACTCGGCAGATCGACGATAACGAACGAACCGGGGCCCTGGCTGGCGAAGACCGCCTCAATCGCGCCAGGCTCCATGCGGACAGCGTCACTCTTGTGCGGCGGCACGTCATAGGTCATCACGGCGTTGATCCGGGTGCCCGGCTTTACGGCCTTCGGCAACGTGGCCGTAACGAGCGAAAGCATGCCATCCTCTGCTTCCGAGCCGACGACAATCGTCGTCGCCATGGGCGTGTCAGCGTCCTTCAGCTGGAAGACGACGTTGATGGCGCTGGGCAGGGCGAAGAGCGTCACCGTCGTCGCGTCCTTACCGCTGGAAAACTCGATGAGCGCCTCGACGCGGACCGACATCGTCCCGTTCGGGACATCCAGCCGGTAGTACGATTCCGTCGCCATGTTCTGTCCGGGGATGCAGAACAGGCACGGTCCTGCCGCGTCGGCGGTCCCGTTTCGCCCCGGCAGGAGCACGGCGAACGCCGCCACCAGCACGGCGAAGAGGGCAAGACGCGTCTTCATGGTAGGAACATCGGCAGCGGACCCCCGCCGCCACAGGGTCCTCCCGCCGATCGAGGTCCGAGGTCCGAGGCCCGAGGCCCGAGGTCCGAGGTCCGAGGTCCGAGGGGGTGGGTCCGACTCCTCCTCCGAGTGCACATAGAGAAGAGAGCGTCCGCTTCCGGCGTCGCGCCCTCACCCCCAAAACCCCCTCTCCCGACTCCTGCGTCGCGGGCGAGGGGGCTACATCCGGCTACATCCCTCGCTTTGGTTAGAGGCTGTCCTTGCCTCCCGGGGCGCCGGGCGAGAGGAGGACCAGATCCGAAGGAGCGCGGGATCAGGTATCCCGGATTGTCGCAAAGGTCGTGCTAAGCCTGGGTCTGGCGCTCTACCTCGAGGTCGCGCGCACGCCGAACCCGGCCTACGGCCACCAGCCGCCCGAGGACCCGCGCCAGCTCCACGAGTTCGTCGTCGGAAAGGGCGTCCATCATGTGGGACATGTACTCGTCGCTCTCATGCTGGATCACGTTGATCGCCGCCCAGCCGCGGTCTTCCAGCCAGATGCTGATCCCCCGGCGGTCGTTTGGAGAGACTTCGCGGCGGATGAATCCGCCACGCTCCAGGCGGTCGAGCAGGGCGGAGACGGAGGGCCTCGTGACGAGCAGGCGATCGGCCAGTTCGGCGTTGCTCAGGCCTTCCTGTTCGGCGACGCGGAAGAGGAGGCGAAGCTGCGTCACCGTCAGGCCCTCGAGGTCCCAGATCCGGAGACGCAGAGGGTCGAGAAGAGCGCTCGTTTCACCCCAGGCCGAGACGGCGTCGCGGACGACGGGGCGGAGGGATGCGCGGTCAGCGGGCTTGCCGCTCAGGGCGCTGGCCTCTTTCTTGCCGGTCATGAATACCTACCCGATTCGACCGTAATCGCCATATCGTCCTCTTCAGCAATCCGGCGCGCACGGCGGATAGCCAGCCATTCTCTCAGCCGAGGCGATGGCGGGCAACGGTTGGGGAGAGCCTAACGGCTTTCGAGGAGGAAGGCGACCCGCTACCTGAACGTTGGCCGCCATGGCGGGCGCGCCCGCCTACCGCGTCTCCGTTCCGTTCTCGCCTTCCGCCGGTCGTTCGTGCCGGGCTAAGCGTTCTGCTAGAGTGCCGCTGGCAGTCGCTCTCAACGGAGGTTCATCGGCCATGAAATTCGGCATCTTCTACGAACACCAGCTTCCCCGCCC
>JANMTH010000158.1:0-1560 GCA_031390305.1 Thermoflexaceae bacterium | reverse complement strand
AACTTCATCACGGACGCGGTGAGCGGCCACATCGCTATCGCCACCGGCGCTCGCGGACCGAACATGGCGATCGTGAGCGCCTGCGCGACGGGCGGCGGGACGCTCGGCGAGGCCTTCGAGACCGTGCGGCGGGGCGATGCTAACGCGATCATCGCGGGTAGCTCCGAGGCCGTACTCCTCCCCATTTACCACGCCACCTGGTGTTCGATGCGGGCCCTGGCGAACAACGAGGAAGACCCGACGAAGGCCGTCAAGCCGTTCGACCTTCATCGCGACGGTTTCATCGCTGGCGAAGGCGGGGGCGCTTTTATCCTTGAGGACCTGGAACACGCGAGGGCGCGGGGCGCCCGCATCTACTGCGAAGTCATCGGCTACGGAAGCAGCAACGACGCCTACGACATGATCGCCCTGCACGAAGCTGGGAGGGGCCTGAAACGCGCCGTGAAGGCGGCCATCCGCAAGGCGGAGATCGATCCGGCGGAGATCGACTACATCAATCCGCACGGCAGCGGCACCGTGCTCAATGACCGGATAGAGACGATGGTCTTCAAGGAGCTGCTCGGAGAGGCCGCCTACCGCGTCGCGATCAGCTCGGTGAAGCCCGTTACGGGACACTGCATGGGCGCCTCGGGAAGCGTAGAGGCGCTCGCCTGCGTGATGGCGATCCGCGACCAGAAGGTGCCGCCGACGATCAACTACACGACTCCAGACCCCGAATGTGACCTCGATTATGTCCCTAACGTCGCCCGCGATCGCGCCGTACGCGTGGCGATGAGCACGAGCGTTGGCCTGGGCGGGCACAATTCGTGCGTGATCTTCCGGAAGATGGAAGAATGAGCCAGCTCCGGGGTGGCGAACCGCCCCCATGGGCTGGCGAGACCACGGCACACTGAAGCAACGGAACCTCACGCCCTCCCTCTCGCCGAGGCCGCGCGGGCCGGGCATTTTTGGATGGAGCAGCACGTGGCACGAGCACTGATTACCGGCGTCGGGGCGATCACCCCGATCGGGCTGACGGCCCATGACTTTTGGGAGAACCTCACGGCCGGGGTGAGCGGCATCGGGCCGATCACGCGGTTCGACGCGAGCGCCCTGCCCGTTCGGATCGCGGCCGAGGTGCACGACTTCGACCCCGGAAAGTACATGGACAGCAAGGAAGCACGGCGGATGTCGCGCTTCGCCCAGCTCGCCGTGGCGGCGGCGCGGATCGCGGCGGATGACGCAAAGCTGGTACTGACGGACGAAGAGCGTCCGCGCGCGGCCTCCGCCATCGCGACGGGGGCCGGCGGAGCGACCGACACGATGGAGGAGACGCTCGTCCTGGAAGCGCGCGGACCGAACCGCGTCAGCCCGTTCTACATCCCGATGATGGCGCCGAACATGGGCGCCTGCCAGGTTTCGATGCAGCTTGGACTGAGGGGACCGGCGCTTGCCAGCGTGGCCGCCTGCGCGAGCGGGCTCTATTCGTACGTCGAAGCGAAGGCGCTGATCGATAGCGGCGCTGCGGATGTCGTGCTGGCGGGCGGGACGGAGGCGGCCCTCGCGGCCCTGCCGATCGCC
>JANMTH010000140.1:0-2293 GCA_031390305.1 Thermoflexaceae bacterium | reverse complement strand
AGGCCAATTGCCGCCAGGCCGAGCACCGCATCGCTCAGGACTGACTGCGGCACGAGCACCGGTCGGCGCCAACCGCTCGCCCTGACGAGTCGGCACAGGTGCCTTCCAACACGGGGTGACGGATCGAGCGAGACCATCCAGACCATCGCGGAGATCTGCGCCCAGACGTTGCCGACCACGCGCGCAAGTCGCTCAGCCTCCTGGAACTCCGAGTAGCGACCGGACAACCGCGCACCGAGGAGTTGGGGTAAGACCCGCAGGCCCACATCGGCGTGGCTCGCACTCGCGAGTACTGCTGGCAGCGCTGTACGACGAGGTGGGCGGTCGGCCATCGCGATCTGTGCGGCGGCAGCCCAGGTGTTGGCGACCAATTGAACTTTTGGCGAGCCGAGCCGGCCCGCGACCGTCTGCAGGATCCTGGCCGCCGGCGTCAACCAGTCTTCGGTCATCAGCGTGAGAAAGGGCATGAGGTGCATTAGCCACTCGAGCGTGCCGAGCGGCGACATGCCTCGCGGCGACGCGGTCCGCTCCGCGATCCGCAGTGGGCGATCCGCAACGTCTCCCATCGCCACGAGCGTCAGGGCCTCGAGGTCAGCCGCAAGGTCCCGAAGTGGCTCCCCTTCATCGCCCATGTTCTTGCCTTCACCGGCGAGCGCGGCCGCAGTCGTGAGCCGACCGCCTTGGGCCTCTCCGGATGCCATGTGAACAGCGTGGTGCAGCATCCGGAAGCGGAAGTGCCTGCCGGGGACGTCAGGGCGCGTGAAGCGTGACGTTGCATCCCACTGCGGGAGGCGTTTCGTATATTGCTTGTACCAGCCCCACCGACCACTCAATTGAAACTCGTACGAGACGAAAGGCGCTTCACCAGGGGAGGTCGTGGGCCGTCCCTGCGTTTGGTTCACGGATCTCGTGATCGTCTCGCGGAACACTTCCAGCTCCCTGGCCGCGAATGGAGCGGCCTCCAGGCAGCGACGTAGATCGTCCCAATTTCCGTGATCGATCGCTATCGCCGCCCGGTAGCGGTCAAAGACCGGATCGATCCCGATGGGTAGGCGTTGGACGAGCTGCAGGAGCGCTCGTCCATAGACTCCGTCGGTACTGAGTCCGTCCATGACCTCAGCCAGGTGGGTCTTTGCTGTTCCCCAGTCCTTACGCTCGACGGATTCGACAAGTTCAGGAGGCAGCCCGGAGAACGAGACAGGCGCCCAAGGGTCGGTCGCGGCGAACCTCGCCAGCGATTCGGCCTGCTCGACCTCGCTCATAGGCGCGGAAACATACGACGTGAGTCGTTGGTCGCATAGGTCCGCTGCGAGAAGGAGGAAACGCGGTGGCGGCTACAACCTCTCGTAGCGGGCGACGTCGAGGACGAACACCGTCGCGCCGCCGAATGTGACCTCCACCGGCGGGTTCTTGAAGCAGAGCAACGCCTCGGTGGTGGTCGGCGTTGAGGAGGATCAGATCGAAGACGTGCTCGCGGTGATCCGCGAGGCGTGCCACGCGCGCAGCGAATTCATCAATCCGATGCCTCCGATCATGGAGCCGGGCGAGTTCTACATGCCGTATCCGGTGGAGGTCACATTCGGCGGCGCGACGGTGTTCGTCCTCGACGTCGCCCGCTACGAGCGCTTGTAAGGACCGGCGTAGCTTTCGTTCCTCGCGGTGACCTGTACGAGCGGCCCGTCAAGTCTTACTTTTCGGCGCCTATGACCGAAGGTCAGCAGGCCGAATCACTGGCGAGGTTCGCCGCGACCGACCCTTGGGCACCTGTCTCGTTCTCCGACCTGCCTCCTGCGCTTGTCGAGTCCGTCGAGAGTGCGGACTGGGGAAGCGCAAAGACCCAGCTGGCTGAGGTCATGGACGGACTCAGTACCGATGGGGTCTATGGACGAGCGCTCCTGCAGCTCGTCCAACGGCTACCCATCGGGATCGATCCGGTCTTTGACCGCTACCGGGCGGCGATCGCGGTCGACCACGGAAACTGGGACGATCTACGTCGCTGCCTGGAGGCCGCTCCATTCGCGGCCAGGGAGCTGGAAATGTTCCGCGAGACGATCACGAGATCGGTGAACCAAACGCAAGGACGGCCCACGACCTCCCCTGGTGAAGCGCCTTTCGTTTCGTACGAGTTCCAATTGAGTGGTCGGTGGGGCTGGTACAAGCAATATACGAAACGCCTCCCGCAGTGGGATGCGACGTCACGCTTCTCGCGCCCTGACGTCCCTGCCGGCAGGCACACCCGCTTCAGGATGCTGCACCACGCTGTTCACATGGCGTCCGGCGAGGCCCAAGGCGG
>JANMTH010000133.1:0-8489 GCA_031390305.1 Thermoflexaceae bacterium | reverse complement strand
GCTTCTGAGGCGTAGGGGCGTCGGTAGGCCCATTCGCGCTGGAGGGTCTTGTTGAAGGCTTCGGCCTTGCCGTTGGTCTGAGGACGATAGGGGCGTGTTCGCTTGAGCGTGATCCCGTGCCTACCGGCGGCTTCGGCAAAGACCTTGGAGCGGTAGTTGCCGCCGTTGTCGGTGAGCAAGCGCTCGATCGTGACACCGTACTCGGCGAAGACGGCGACGGCACGGTCGAGGAAGGCGGCGGTGGTCGGGCCCTTCTCGTCGCTGAGGATCTCGGTGTAGGCGACGCGGCTGTGGTCGTCGATGGCGACATGGGCGTACTGGAAGCCGCGCTTGCCGGGGCGCTTGCGCCCACTCCTGGTCTCAGCGAAGCCGGGATCGAAGCGTTTGCCCCCGCCATCTGGGATTCTTCCGAGCTTCTTGACGTCCATGTGGAGCAGCTCGCCTGGACGTTCCCGCTCATAGCGGATGACCGTGCGGGTAGTTTGTTCCATGTGACGGAGGACGCTGAGGCCGGCGCGGCGAAGCACGCCGTAGATGGTGGAGTGGGACAACTTGAGCTTATCCGCGAGGCGGTGCGGACCAGCGCCAAGCTCCCGGCGCAGGTCGCAGATGCGCCTGACGACCGCTTCATCCAGCTTGTGGGGAAGGTGGTGGGCGATGCTGGAGCGGTCATTCAGACCAGCGGCGCCCTCGCTCTGATAGCGGCGCCACCACTTGCCGACGGTCGCCCGCGAGGTGCAGAGGCGGCGGGCGACCTCGCCCTGGGTGAACCCCTGCTCGACGAGCTGGACGAGTATCAGGCGTCCCGCCGGGGTGAGCTTGGCGTTAGGATGGGACATGAGGGCCTCCCGTTGCTGGTGTTCTTTAGACAAACCCCAGCCAACGGCGTGGCCCTCTTTTGGTCAACTCAGCCTGGCATGGTTCTCGGTCTTGCCCTGGGAGGCGTGAACGGAGATACCATTTGTATAAGCTGATGACTCATTACCGCCTGTCAACAACCCTGGCAAGAGCTACAGCTAGCGAAGCGGCCCGGCGCGTCTCCGCTCTCCTGGACGCGGTTCTCTGGTCAGGGGCGGCGATCTCCCTCAGCGGCCGGGACGCCGGAAGCGGCCTCAATCGACCACTCCAGCCAGCCGCCATCCATCCGGTATGCCTCGCAACCCTCCGCGCGCAGCAGAACCACGGCTTCATCGGCGAAGTGGCAGAAGGCGCCACGACAATATGCCAGGACGGGCCTGTCGCGAGGTACTTTGGCCAACCGGAGTGTCATCTCGGCCGGGTCGATCGAGATGGCGCCGGGGATGTGGCCGCTCGCGAACTCAATGGCCGGACGAACATCGAGGACGGTGATTTCGTCCTGGGTCAAGAGTCGCATGACCTCGCCACGGGAGAGTGGCGTGCCAGCCTCGGTGGTGTCGAACTGCTGGACGATGCGGGAGATCTCCGGCAGGCGCTCTTCGGCGACGGTGCGGAGGAGCAGCCAGAGGCTTCGAACGTCCTCGCCCGCGAGGCGGTAGACGACCCTCGTGCCGTCACGGTGGGAATCGACGAGGTGGGCGGCACGGAGCGTTTGGAGGTGCTGGGAGACGTTGGCCGTGGACATCTCCGTCTCGGCGGCGAGCGCCTCGACGTGGCGCGGCGCCTGGGCGAGGAGATCGAGCAGTTCGAGACGCCGGTCGCTGGCCAGGGCCTGGGCGATGCGTGCGAACTGTGGGTAGATGAGTTGTTTGAAGGGGCGATGGCTCACGGGACGAAGGTACAGGCTCCGTTCAGTAGTTTCAATTGAGAAACTTATCAAGATATCTATTGACTAGACGGACAGGGAAGTAGATACTCCCGGCAGACACCGGAGGAGTACTCATGACCGCTCAGGCAGGGGCTCGCAAACGCCTGGAAGCCCAGGGCTATGCCGGAGTTGGGGACCGGACGCTGCGCCACGGCCTGCCGGTTGAAAGCGGAACGGCCGAACCATGATCGATGGGGGCGAACTCGCGCGCGGTTCGCGGCCAGTCGCGCCCCCTCGACGCGTTCTCGGGCTGCGGGCCAACTGGAAGCAGTTCGCGCTATTGCTGGCGATCAACGCGTTCGTCGGGGGAATGGTGGGCCTCGAACGTTCGGTCCTGCCGCTGCTCGCCAAGGATGAGTTCGGGATCGCTTCCAAGACGGCGGCGGTTTCGTTCATCGCCGCCTTCGGGCTCGCGAAGGCGTTGACGAACCTGGTTGCCGGCCGGCTTTCAGAGCGTTTCGGCCGGCGGCGGGTGCTCATCGCTGGCTGGCTGGCGGGGATACCGGTCCCGCTCCTCATCATCTTCGCCCCAAGCTGGGAGTGGGTGATTGGCGCGAACGCGCTGCTCGGGATCAACCAGGGGCTGGCCTGGTCGATGACCGTCAACATGAAGATCGACCTGGCGGGCCCGAAGCGGCGGGGGACGGCGCTCGGCCTGAACGAAGCGGCGGGCTATCTCTCCGTTGCCGCCGCCGCCTTCCTTGCTGGCGTCATCGCCCAGCACCAGGGGCTTCGGCCGGAGCCGTTCTACCTCGGAATAGCGTTCGCGGCCGCGGGTTTGGCGCTGACGGTCCTCTTCGTCCGCGACACCACCGCGTTCGTCGTGATCGAGGCTGGCGCGCCGACCGAACGGCAGTCGTTGCGGCGAAGCTTTGGTGACGCCACCTGGCGCCGTCCGGCGCTCTTCGGTGTGAGCCAGGCGGGTTTCGTGAACAACTTGAACGACGGTCTCGCCTGGGGCGTCTTCCCGCTGCTGTTCGCAAGCAGAGGCCTGGAGCTGGACCAGATCGCCGTGCTGGCGGCGTCCTATCCGTTGGTCTGGGGTGGGTTGCAACTCGTCACGGGATGGGCGAGCGACCGCCTTGGACGGCGGCCGCTCGTGACCGCCGGGATGGTGATCCAGGGTGGCGCAATCGCGATGGTCGCCGCGGCGGACGGCTTCGGACTGTGGCTGGTGGCGCTCATCGGACTGGGTGCGGGCACAGCGATGGTCTATCCGACCCTCCTCGCCGCTGTAGGCGACGCCGTGAGCCCACACGCCCGCGCTACCACCCTCGGCGTCTACCGGTTCTGGCGGGACGCTGGGGCGATGGCGGGCGCCCTAATCGGTGGGGCCCTCGCGGACCTGTTCGGCTTCGCCTCGGCGCTCTACGTCGTCGCCCTGCTCACCGCCGCGTCAGGAATCGTGGCCGCGCGTACGCTAACGGCCGGCCGCCCACAGGAGGCATCGCAATGACCATCGTCCCGTTCGTCCACGAAGGCCTCGGCAACAGCTCGTAACTCGTGCCGTTGCCCGGGGGCAAGGCCGCGCTGGTCGATCCCGACCGGTCCGCGGGCCGCTATCTGGCCGCCGCTGACGCCCACGGCCTGACCGTAAGCCACGTTTTCGAGACGCATCTCCACGCCGACTTCGTGAGCGGCGCCCGAGAAGTGGTGGCGAGGACCGGGGCGACGGTGTTCGCCTCGGACGGTGCAGACGCTCAGTTTCCCCACCGGCCCTTGAGCGCCGGAGAAGTGGTGGACATCGACGGGTGCCGGTTCGAGGCCGTCGCGAGTCCGGGTCACACGCCCGAGCACGTGTCGTTCGTGCTGCGCGCGGCTGGCGAAACACCGGCTCTTTTTAGCGGCGGCTCGCTGATCGTCGGCGGAGCGGCGAGGACAGACCTGATCTCAGCGGACCTCACGGAAGAACTCACCCGCGCACAGTTCCGGACGATTCGCACCGCCTTCTCCGGGCTGCCGGACAGCACTCTCCTTCTGCCGACGCACGGCGGCGGGTCCTTCTGCTCGACCGGCAGTGGAACAGAACGGACCTCGACGCTCGGGCAGGAGCGGAGGACCAACCCGCTCCTGGGGACATGGGAGGAGGAGGACTTCGTGCGGTCGTTCCCGGCCACGTTCCCGGCGGTGCCAGGGTACTTCTTCGAGCTTCGCGCGGTGAACCGGCGCGGACCGCGGCTGCGCAGCGAGGTCGCCGCGCCCCCCGCCCTGGAGCCGGTGGACTTCGAGCGCATGACCGCGGGGGCGGTGGTGGTAGACATTCGCCCGCAGGCGACGTTCATGGCGGGGCACATCCCTGGCGCGCTGAGCATCACCTTCCGGGACGCGTTCGCGACCTGGCTGGGCTGGGTCGTGCCGCTTGAAACGCCGTTGCTCTTCGTTCTTGGGGAGGAGCCGCTCGAACGAGTCCTCGAGGAGAGCATGCTCGTGGGACACGAGCGGTTTGTCGGGGTGCTTCGTGGCGGCATGGAGGCGTGGCCAGCCGCCGGACTGACGCTCGCGCGGGCCGCCCTCGTCGATGCCGCGGGGGCGCGCGAGGCGCTCCGCGGTGGAGCCGTCGCGCTCGATGTTCGCGAACCGGACGAGGTCCGGTCCGGGAGGATCCCCGGAGCAATCAACCTTCCCCTGGGCAGCCTCTCCCGTAGGCTCGTGAGTCTCGACCGGCGGCGGCCGATCGTGACCTATTGCGGCCACGGCGAGCGCTCGGCGACGGCGCTTTCGATCCTCGAGCGGGCCGGCTTCGGCGAGCTCTACAACCTCAACGGCGGGATCGACGCCTGGAGGGAGGCTGGCCATCCGATCCTGACCGAGTAATACGACCAGACAATTAGGCACGAGGAGGCCTGCTCAGATGAAGATGCTCTTCGTTGGGACACACGGTCCCGATGATCCAACGCGGGCGACGTTCCCGTTCCACTTCGCAAACGGAGCGCTGGAGGCCGGCTTCGAGGTTAAGGTTCTCCTGATCGGCGATGCCGCCCTTCTGATGAAGGAGAGCATTGCGGGCGCAATCCAGGGGGTGGCAGTTCCGAAACTCACCGAGCTCATGCGGAAGGTCGTCGCCGGGGGCGTCGAAGTCCATGTCTGAGGAGGCTGCGCAGTCGCCCGTGGGGTGACTGAAGCGGACCTCGCTCCCTACAAGGCCAGCTTTGGCAATCCGAAGGGAGCCGCCGAAGAGATGGCGATGGCCGACCGCGTGATCACCTTCTGAGGCGGTGACGCTTCAGTTGGCGACCAGACCGCGTTGGCTGGTGACGATGTGTCGTCACCAGCCAACCGAGAAATCCAAAGGAGAACGGAAATGACACATCCAACAATCGGAACAGCGTCGCTGGATCGCGACGAACTTCGCCGCCGCGTCTCCGAGAAGTACCGCGACGTCGCCTTGAACCCCGAGTTGGGGTTCCATTTTCACACGGGCGCGCCGCTCGCGCGGATGCTCGGCTATCCGGACGACGCCGTCGCCATGCTTCCGTCGGGGACGGTCGATTCCTTCGCGGGGACGGGAAACCCGTTCGTCTTCGGCGAGCTGGCCCCCGGCGAAGTAGTCGTGGATGTCGGCTGCGGGGCGGGATTCGATACGCTCATCGCGGCGCACCAGGTAGCGCCCGGGGGGCGCGTCATCGCCATCGACATGACGGCAGAGATGCGCGAGAAAACAATTGCGGCGGCGGCCTTGATGGGCTTTTCACAGGTGGATGTCCGCGAGGGCTTCGCGGAGAGCCTGCCGGCGTCAGACGGGGAGGCCGATGTGGTCATCAGCAACGGCGTTGTGAACCTCTGCCCGGACAAGCAAGCGGTCTTCCGCGAGATGTACCGCGTTCTCAAGCCGGGCGGCCGCATCCAGGTCGGCGACATCCTCGTGCATCGCGAGGTGCCCCAGGAGGCGAAAGACGACATCGAACTCTGGAGTGGCTGAATTGCCGGTGCTCTGCTGGAAGCAGAGTGGCGGCAGCTTCTCGCCTTGACAGGGTTCACCGGCGTTGTCATGTCGTCGGAGGTAGACGTGTTCTCCGGGAGCAAGCACGAATCGGACGCGAAGGAGTTCGAAACCCGCGGGGTGACTGTCTTCGCACGCAAGGCATAGGCGCCTACCGGGGGAGAGGAGTGGCGGCGCGTGGCGTCCGCGCTTCGGCGTTCGTTCTCCCTGGCGCTAGCGTTTTCTGATTACACGGCCTTCATCGACAGCGCTGACGACCTCCTGCGGCTTGATCTCGCCGCCGTAGGCATCGCCCAGCTCGCCCTTGACGGCGAGCTCCTGCATGTCCGTGATCTCCTGCCGTTCACCCTTGAGGCGGCGCTTCTTCGGCTCGGGCTTGTTTATCTCCGGGTGCTCGTTCGGGCGCCCGCCGGTAATGGCCTTCGTAACCTTCTTGCCGAGGTGGTAGTAGCCGCCATCGTCGGGGATTCGGCGGGCATACCCTTCGCGGAAGGTGAAGGCGGCGAAGGACGTGGGCATGATCCGTTTGGCGTCCTTGAAGCACTGCGGGCAGGGCACGGGATCTGATGCTTCGCTCATGGGGCGAAGCTCTTCGAAAATGCCGTTGCAGGGCTGGCAGAGGTACTCGTAGAGCGGCATGTGACTTACTTCCTCGGACCGGATTGGGGTTGGTGACGGCTATTGTACGGCCTCATCCCCGTTCTCGGATGGGTGCGCCGCCGGCAGCCGCGCGAGGTCATCGATGTAGCGGCCCATGTGCGGTTCGCGCTCGAGGAAGTGGCGGACAAGATCGCGCATGGCGGCTTCCAACTCGTGGGCGAGGCCGCTGGAGATAGTGAGGGCGGCAAACTGGCCGGGCGTGGCCGTGCGGGCATAGCGAACAACCTTGACGCCGCGTACGGAGAGGATCCGTCCGCCGCCGGCCTGGCCCCGGCAGGCGAGGCAGACGAGCCCGCCGGCATCAGCGGAGAGCAGCGTTTCGGCCTCTGGCAGGCGGGCTCCGCAGAGCGCGCAGCCGTCGAGGTGGAGTTCGTAACCGGTCATCGTCAGAAGGTGGAGTTCGAAGAAGCGCACGAGGTGGAGTGGCGCGCCGGCCGCGATCGCTTCGAGGACGGCCGAGAGAAGGGCGAAGAGGCCCGGCTGCTCGACGTGGATCGCGGTGAAGCGATCGACGAGTTCGGCGCAGGCGAGGCCGGCGGCGGTGCGATCGAGGTCGTCGCGGAGGCCGCGAAAGGATTGGACGGTCTCGGCCTGGGTGAAGACATCGAGGCTGCGGCCGCGGGCGAGGAGCATGCGCGAGTGGGTGAGTGGTTCAAGGTGCCCGCGCATGTGGCTGCGCGCCTTGCGGACGCCTTTGGCGATGCCTTCAAACTTGCCGATCTCATCGCTGAAGACGGTGAAGATGCTATCGGCCTCGCCGATGTTTCGTCGGCGGAGGACGATGCCCTCGGCCCGGTAGACGCGCGGACGCTCAGCCACGGCTAGACCGCCTGCCTGCCCTCGAGGGCACGGGCGAGGGTAAGGTCGTCGGTGTATTCGAGGTCGGCGCCGCTGGGGAGTCCCCGCGCCAGCCGGGTGACGCGGACGCCGAGGGGCCCGATCAGGCGGCTGATGTACATCGAAGTGGCTTCGCCTTCGAGACTCGGATTGGTGGCCATGATGATCTCGGCGACGCCGCCCACCTGGACGCGCGTGAGCAACTCACGAACGCGGATATCGTCGGGGCCAATGCCCTCCATCGGGTTGAGGATGCCGTGGAGGACATGGTAACGGCCCTTGAACGCGCCCGTCCGCTCGATCGAGAGGATATC
Organism: Thermoflexaceae bacterium; assembly: GCA_031390305.1. Classification (GTDB taxonomy): domain Bacteria; phylum Chloroflexota; class Dehalococcoidia; order Tepidiformales; family Tepidiformaceae; genus JANMTH01. Next base: position 952 of record JANMTH010000133.1, on the reverse strand, counting down.
CAGGGCCTGCTCGACGACGCAGATGAGGGAGGCGTCACGCCGTGAATCGCTGCAGTAGCCGCACGGGTCGGTCTCGGTGATGTTGAGACAGGTGGCACAAAGGATGATCCGGTGCTTCACATCCAGGATGGCGGTAGCGAGCGCGGCCGCTTCCTGTTCGGGCACCCGGAGGACGTGGTAAGCGAGCCGCTGAGCGGACTTCGGGCCGACGCCGGGAAGGCGGTGGAAGGCCTCGATCAGACGGGCGATAGGTTCCGGCGGACCGCCACCTTCGGCCATGGCGGCTACCCGAGCCCGAGGCCAGGGAGGTTGAGTCCACCCGTAATGGCGCCGAAGGATTCGGCCTGGAGGGCGCTGGCCCGCTCGGCGGCATCCGTAATCGCGGCCATGATCAGGTCCTGGAGCATTTCGACATCGTCGGGATCGACCACCTCTGGCTGGATGGTTATCCCGGTGATCTTCTGTTCGCCAGACATCGCGACCTTGACGGCGCCGCCTCCGGCCGTGCCTTCGACGGTTTTTTCCGCCAGCTCCTCCTGGGCACGGGCGAACATCTCTTGGGCCTGGGCGAGCGGATTCGCGCCGCCGCCGCCAGCGCCGGCGCCCATACCGGGGAGACCACCGCCGCCGCGGCGGAGATAACGATTCCGACCACTGCTCTTTGCCAAACTAGCCTTCCTTCCCTACGGGCCGAGCGCCCAGGGCCACGGCGGCTTCGGCGAGGTGGCCACTGCGTGGCGCGCGGCGCGCGGCCTGTTCTTTTTCGATGAGGCGAACCTTCAGGCGCACTGGCCGCTTGAGGAGGATGGCGGCCTGCTCTTCAACGAGGGGGCGGACCTCCGTATCCACTTTTTCCATGTGCATCTGGTTGAAGAAGCCGAGTTCAAGCTCCTCACCATCCATCGCAAGCACGCGGCAGGAGCCGTTCAGCCATGCGCCTGAAGGTTCGCCT
>JANMTH010000139.1:0-3348 GCA_031390305.1 Thermoflexaceae bacterium | reverse complement strand
CATGCAGACCCAGCCGGTGAGCCGCGCGGGTGCGCCGACGACGAGGGCGTGATCCGGGACATCCTTCGTGACGACGGAACCGGCGGCGATGAGCGCCCAGCGGCCGATGGTGACGCCGGTGACGATGACCGAGCGCGACCCCACGGCAGCGCCGTGCTTCACCAGTGTGCGGCCCAACTCCCAGTCGGATTCGGACTTGAGGGTGCCATCCGGGTTGATGGCGCGCGGATACTTGTCGTTGGTGAAGACGACCTCGGGGCCGACGAAGACGCCGTCTTCGAGGGTCGCCCCTTCGTACACACAGGAGTAGTTCTGGACCTTGCAATTGGCGCCGATCTGGACATCGCTGCCGACGTAGACTCCCTTGCCGATGATGCAGCCGGGGCCGAGGCTGGCGCCCTGGCGAACCTGGGCCTGGTGCCAGATGGAGCTGCCTTCGCCGATCGTCGCGCCGGGGCTGACCTCAGCCGTGGGGTGAATGCGGACACCAGTCATGGACGCGCCGTTTCGACCGTTGTGTCCGGCGCGATGTCGCCTTCGGTGTCACGCGCGTAGCGGCGGGCGACGAGGTGGATGCGCTGGCGGAGCTGATCGTGGCCATCGCGAAGGACAACGGCGATCTCTTCGATCAGGCGAACGACCTCGGCCTCGGTCACGGCGACATCAGCGCTCAGGCGGTTCACCTTCGGATGGTCCGTGGGGTCGAGCCGTTCGAAATCGGCGACGAGCTCTTCGCGGAGCTTTTCGCCCGGCCTCGGACCGGTGAAGACGACTTCGATATCCTGGCCGGGACGAAGGCCGCGGAGGCGGATCATGCGTTCGGCGAGTTCGAGGATGTTGATTTCGTCGCCCATGTCGAGCATGTAGATCATCCCGCGGCCGCGGAACGTGCCCGCCTGGATGACGAGCGTCACAGCCTCGGGAATGCTGATGAAGTAGCGCATCATATCCTTGTGCATGACCGTCACGGGGCCGCCCCGTTCGATCTGGCGCATAAAGATCGGGACGACGGAGCCGCGGCTGCCCATCACGTTGCCGAAGCGCACGGCGGAGAAGCTGGTGCGCTCGCTCTCCTCCGCCAGGGCAAGGATGAGGAGTTCGGCGATGCGTTTGGTGGCGCCCATGATGCTCGTGGGGCGCACGGCCTTGTCGGTAGAGATGAGGACGAACGTCTCGGTGGCGAAATCGCGGGCGGAGCGGGCGACGTTCATGGTGCCGAGGACGTTGACGCGGAAGGCTTCGTCCGGATGCTCTTCCATGAGGGGCACGTGTTTCAACGCCGCGGCATGGTAGACGAGTTGGGGCCGAACGCGCTGGAAGATGTCGTGGACTTTGTCGCTATCGACGATGCTGGCCACCCAGAGCCGCACTGTTGTTTCGGGCGAGACTCCGGCGATCTCCAGCGAGAGGTCGTGGAGGCCGCTCTCGTTGTTATCGAGGAGGTGGAGTTCGCGGGGCTGGAAGGTGAGCACCTGGCGGCAGAGCTCGGAGCCGATCGAACCGGCGGCGCCGGTGACGAGGACGACCTTGTCGCGGACGGACTGCGAGCAGGCCACGAAATCGGCCTGGACGGGCTCGCGGCCGAGGAGGTCATCGAGGGTGATCTCGCGGAGCGTGTCGTGCGCCCCGCGGCCAAGGACCCAGTTATTGACGCCGGGCACCATGCGTACGGGGACGTTCACGCGCTGGCAGACGCCGACGATATCCCGGACGACGTGGCCGGGAGCGCGGGGGATGGCGATCGCGACGACCTCGATATCCTGGCGCTCCAACACCTGTTCGAGCGAGCTGATGGCGCCGAGGACACGGAGTCCGTGAATGCGCGTGTGTTGCTTCTTCGGGTCGTCATCGACGAAGCCGATCGGCTGGTAGTTCAGGTCTGGCGTGTTCTGAAGTTCGCGGGCGAGCAGTTGGCCGGTGTGGCCGGCGCCGACGATGACGAGCCTCCGGGACCCGCTCGAACCCCAGGGGAGACGAACAAGAAGACGCGTCCGCATTTTGACGACGGCCATTCCGGGAAAGATGAGGGCACCGGCGATCAATACCACGGACTGGGGCAGGTCGCGGTCCTGGAAGAAGAAGTTGATCCCGAAGACGACCACGGTTACAAGAAGGACGGGCCGGAAGAGGGCGAGGATATCGCCGAGGCTGCCATAGGCCCAGACCGTGCGGTACACACCGAAAAGGACGTTCGCGGCCACGTAGCTCACCGCCAACGCCGGAATCACCTTGATGGCGAAGGAGACGTTCTCACCGGGGACGTTGCCATCGAAGCGGAGGAGGAGGGCGGCGGCGTAGGCCATCGCGACGACGGTGAGGTCCAGGACGACCGCGACGAACGTGCCCAGAACGCCGCCGGGGAGGAGATGGCGAATACGGCGGGCTAGCGAAGGATAGCGGGCGGCCATCGCGGTCATCGCGCGCCACTCCCTTTGAGCACCACGGCGACGCTCCTGGCGAGAATCCGGAGGTCTTCCCTCAACGATTGAGCATCCACGTACGCGAGATCGTATTTCATGATCTCGTCATAGGCGAGGTCTGAACGGCCCTCGACCTGGGCGAGGCCGGCGATGCCGGGGCGGACGGCGTGGCGGCGGTGGTATTCAGGGGGGTACTGGCCGACCAGTTCAGGCAGCTCGGGGCGCGGCCCGACGAGGCTCATCTCGCCGCGCAGGACGTTTACGAGGTTCGGCAGCTCATCGAGCGAGGTCTTGCGGGCGAAGGCGCCGAGGCGGGTGAGACGGGGGTCCGGAGCGTCTGGCGGGCTGAAGACGAAGGTGTGCCAGTCGCTGACCTCGCGAACCTGCTCTTCGCCGGGAAAGGGGTGGCGCATGGTGCGCAGCTTGTACATGCGGAAGGGCATGCCATCGCGCCCGATGCGGGTCTGGACGAAGAACGGGCTGCCGCGCAGCTCGACCGCCAGCGCCGCCGCCATGACGGCCGTGGCTACGAGTGCGAAGGGAGAGAAGAGCAGGGTAACCGCGACATCGAAGAGCCGCTTGGCCATGGTGCGTAGGTTCGGGGGAGCGGGGCCTAGGGGCGAGCGGGGGGTGTGAGGGATGAGGGATGAGCGATGAGCAATGAGGGCATCGTCGACCAGAGGGCTGCAAGCCCGCAGCCGCAAATGGGCACCAAGGGGAAACAGCGGACGTGACGCTCATGGGCCACTGCCGGAAGCTGTTCGCGGCCGAGAGCGCATACCGCAGGTGTCGCTGCTCAGTGACTATGTCCGGTAAGTGTTCAGTGACTTTGTCACGACGGGATACTTACGCCAAGGGTGCGATGCTGGCGGGGGTGAGGTTGGTGAGCGCTTTGATGGCCTTGGGAATGACAAGGAGGCGAGCGGGT
>JANMTH010000057.1:0-2238 GCA_031390305.1 Thermoflexaceae bacterium | reverse complement strand
AATCATGAAGGGGCAGCGGGCGGGCGCTGAGATCGAGTCTCTCCCGACGCTCAGCGCGCCATAGAGCCCTGAGTTCATCCGAAAGCCGTCGCCCAGAAGACGCTCAACGTTGACGAGTCTCACGATCCCGCGATCGTCGTTCACGTAGTCGCCAACACTTCAGGTCGTCCACGTTGGCGGCGGGACTTCGGCTCGTTCACGTAACCGCCGGAAGGCGCCTTTCTTCGAGCGGATCCTTGTCGGATTCGCTCGGGTCAGTGCTGGCATAGGTCTATTCCTGGCCTTCGCAATCGGGTTTCCAGGCATCCTCTATCTGAACGGCGGTGATGCGGTAGTCGCCTTGGCTGGGCCCCAAAGTACAGGCTGGTGGCTAGGAGCGGGGGTCTGCTGGATCATCGCCTCAGGCATCCTCGGTGCAGTGCGAGTGGAAAATGGGCCAAGTCATGAGTGAGCCGTCGTAGCCTGATAGTTGGGCCGGGCAGGCGGGAAGTGTCCTGACATGACTGGTATCCAAGCCAAAGCGCGTGAGCTCTTGATCGCCCACATCTCGCGGTTCGCGACGTATCAACCAGACAGAAGGAGACGATGACCTGGGGCGCGGCCACACTCTACGTGGTGGCGGTGTCCATCCTGCTTGGCACGGGGCGGGAGCCCTTTTGGCACTTGGCGCCCTGGTGGAAATTCTGGCCGTTTGTCGCGCTCCTGGCCGGTACCGCCTTCATCGCTTTCAGGTTCGTGAAGCGTCAGTTCGATCGCCGCCACGCAGCTGCGAAACTAGTGAACGCCTGTAGCAACGTGCTCACGCGCTGGGTCCTCAATGAGGCGGAGCACGATTCGTGCGCCCTCGTCCGACGGGGTGAGTACGGCTTCGCGTCTGATGGCAAGGACTGGCAGGTGATGCCAAAGGCCGTCATTGAGGAGCTCCGGGAAGTCAGGCAACTGGAGACCCCGAAGTGCGGGCAAGGTGGACTGAAACGCTGGTTGCACGACGACCAGAATCTGACATAGTTGACGATGGTCGCCTGGACTGTAGTCGGTATTGCCCGGCTCTTTCTCGCGTGGCGACCCTTCGCGGAGGCGATCGCCCATTGGGGTCTTTAGCATGCGTGCGTTCTGGGCTATGACCTATCGAGTGCTGGCGGACCTGACAGTAGGTGTTCACCTCCTCTTCATTTTGTACGTCCTGGGTGGAGGCCTGCTGATCTGCCGCTCCCGCTGGCTCGCGATTCCGCACCTGGCCTGCGTTGGGTGGGGCGTCTACATAGAACTCGCGTCTGACGCCGTGTGTCCCTTGACGCCCTTGGAGAATCGTCTGTTGAAGCTAGCCGGCGAAGCGGGATACTCGAATGGCTTTGTCGAGCACTATCTCCTTCCGATCCTGTATCCCGCGAGTCTGACCCCCGAAGTCCAGTGGGCCCTGACAGGGCTGGTGGTCCTGATCAACACGCTCGTTTATGGCGTAGCTTGGAACCGTGTGCGCCGCCGTCGAACAATCGGATGAAGCCCATCGAGTACGAGATCCGCCGCGCAACTCCATCGGATGCCGACGATATCGCGGCGGCACACGCTGATTCGATTCGCTCGATCGGGCCCCAGTTCTACGCCTCCGAAACCGTAAGCGATTGGGGCTTAGGGTTGACGAGTGACCTCTACGTGAAGGCCATGGAATGTGGCGAGGCCTTCTGGCTCGCCGTTGGTGGGCCGGGCGGTGAACGGGCGGTGCTGGGGTTCTCATCGCACAGGGTCGATGAGAAGCAGCATGGGACGTCCGTCTATGTCAGGGGTGCAGCCGCCCGACGGGGGATAGGTTCAGCGTTGTTCCGGGTTGCCGAAGCCACTGCGAAACGCGCAGGCGCAACGAGCCTTGTCATCGATGCGTCACTTGCCGCGGTCGACTTCTACGGAGCGCACGGGTTCGAAGAGGTCGGCCGTGGAGAACATCGACTCCAGTCTGGACACCTGATGCCCTGTGTCTACATGAGGAAGACTCTGCCGCCGAGTGAGGCTGGGGGCCGTCGAACAAGCGGATGAAGCGGACGAAATCCCCTCGCCTCGCCTTCGGCTCGGCGTGCTCGCCCTTCGGCGAGCACCGGGCGCTCGCAGCTCATCCGCAGGGTGTTCTACGGATAGCGCAGCGATGACGAGGGGGTTTTGGGAGTGAATCCTGCTCAGGCGGAAGGATCCCCCCGGCGGGCTCTCCAAAGGCGCTGCTTCTGGCTCAGCCCTTTCGGTACGATG
>JANMTH010000136.1:0-3462 GCA_031390305.1 Thermoflexaceae bacterium | reverse complement strand
ACCCAGGCCGCGCTCTGGGCGCAACGCCGTGGCCTTCTCTCGGCACGCTGAAGCTGGAAACTGAACGGAATCGGCCTCCGCGCCGCTCTCCGTTCCCGTCCTAAGACGAATGAATGAGCCGTTCGAGACTTCCGCGCGCGCCCACTCGCAGTCATCATGCATACGGCTGTGGCGCCGCCGGCCTGCCCCGCTGGCGCGTGCTCCACGCTGAACCGTTGGTGTGCCTGGTGCTTGAACCGGCTGATCAAGAACTGCTTTCCCGCGAAGTAACGCTCCCCGCCATGCGAGTCGTACTCGACCCGGACCGAGCCACCTCGGCCATCGATCGGGCCTGGCCACGGCTCGGCCTCCGCGGCCTCGCCATCACTTCCGCCCGCTACGAGGCCGGGAAGTCCTGTGTCGTCGCCTACATGCTGGAGACGCCCGACGGCCGCCAGCCCGCATACATCAAGGTTACCGCCGGTCCCGCGCCCTGCCTCGATGTTTCGGATGTCATGGCCGCCCTGCCCGCCCTCTCGGGCGTCGTCTGCCGCTTCCCGGCCGACCTCGGGCTCACGCTCGCCGGCCGTTCGGGCGACACGCCGGAGCGCCTGCGGATCATTACCTACCGGCCGGAACGCCGGCTCACCGCCCGTGTCGAACGTGGCGGCCGTCCGGCCGTACTCCGGACGTTTTGCGAGGGCCACTACCGCGCGCCCAGGGAGGCGCCGTCGCACGAGCCTCGAGTTCCCGAGGGCGTCCGCGTGCCGAAGGTCATCGAAGCGTCAGTCATCGGGCGCACGGTCGTCGCCGAGCTTCTCATAGGGCGCCGGCTGAGCGGGCTCCTCGGCGCCCAATCCGCCGCCGTCCTTCTTCGCCATACCGGCGAGGCGCTCGCCACGCTGCACCGTGCCAGCCTTACGGCTTGCCCGCCCGGCCCGCCGGCCTGTGCGGTGCCCTCCTTGCGGGCGGCCGAAGACGTCTCCATCCTCGCGCCCCCGCTCATGGACCTGGCCGCCGGGTTGGCCCGCCGTCTGATCGAGACCGTGCCTCCGCCGCTCGCCTGGAGCGCCTGTTGTGCCACGAACCTTCACCCCGGCAACGTGATTCTCGGAGAAGGCAGCGTCGGCCTCGCCACCGCTGGTATCGACGCCAGCGGCGACCCCGCCGCCGACGTCGGCTCCATGCTCGGTCACCTCGAGAGCCACTTCGTCGGTCAGCCGCGCGGCGTCGAAGCCTCCCGCGCACTGTCTGAAGAGTTCATCGCGGGATATCGCGCCGCCGGTGGCAGGATCGAGGCCCAACGCGTTCGTTGGCACGCCGCCGCCGTCCTCCTTCGCGAGGCACGCGAGCCCTTCGTCATGCGCGCCCCCGATTGGCCCCGTCAGCTCCGCCTGCATCTCGAGCGCGCCCGCGAGTTCGCCGCCGAACTCTAGCGGTAGCAACACGTCTTCGCGGCTTCCACGCGCGACGGTCGGCGCGTCCAGCGCCCCTCCGGCGGAGTCCGGGAGCGGACGGCTTTACAACACGGGCAGGCGGTTCGCCCAGCCCGCGGCCTGTTCGAAAGCGTGCGCGACCTGGATGATCCGGCCCTCGTCCCAGAAGTTGCCGATGATCTGCAGGCCGACAGGCAGCCCGCCGCTTTCGCCACACGGCACGGAGATTGAGGGCAGGCCCGCGACTGACGCCGGGATCGTGTAGATGTCGTTCAGGTACATCGCGAAGGGGTCGTCCAGCTTCGCCCCGATGGGGAACGCGACTCCTGGCGAGGTCGGCGTCACCACCACGTCGTAGCGCTTGAACGCCTCCTCGAACTCGCTGTTGATCAGCGTCCGCACCTTCTGCGCCTTCAGGTAGAAGGCGTCGTAGTACCCGGCGCTCAACGCGTATGTCCCGAGCATAATTCGGCGCTTCACCTCGCTCCCGAAGCCCTGCGCGCGCGTCTCCTCCATGTTCTGCCACATCGTGCTTCCCGAACGGTCGCTGAAGCAGTACTTCACGCCGTCGTAGCGGGCCAGGTTCGCGCACGCTTCGCTCGGGGCGATGATGTAGTAGACGGCCAGCGCGTACTCCGTGCTGGGCAGCGAAAGCTCGCGATCGACGACAGCGCCGAGCTCCTCCAGAAGCTTCAGCGAGGCCTCGACGCGGGCGCGGACGCCGGGTTCCATGCCTTCGACGAAGTACTCCCGCGGGACGCCGACGCGCAGGCCACGGATATCACGCCCGAGGTAGTGGCGAAAATCCGGCGTTGGTTCGGGGTTGCTCGTGCTGTCCCGAGGGTCGTGGCCGGAGATGCAGTCGAGCATCGCCGCCACATCTTCGACATCCCGCCCGATCGGCCCAACCTGGTCGAGAGACGATCCGAAGGCGACGATCCCGAAGCGGCTGACCCGGCCGTAGGTCGGGTCGAGGCCGACGACGCCGCAGAGCGCCGCGGGCTGGCGGATGCTCCCGCCCGTGTCGCTCCCGAGGGCGATGAGGGCTTCGCCCGCCGCAACAGCCGCGGCCGAGCCGCCCGAGCTGCCGCCCGGCACCAGCAAGAGGCCCCAGGGGTTGTGCGTCGGGCCGTAGGCCGAGTGTTCCGTGCTCGAACCCATGGCGAACTCGTCCATATTCGCCTTGCCAACCATCACCGCTCCGGCCCGCCTGAGCCGCTCGTAGACGTGGCTGTCGTAGGGCGGGACGAAGTTCTCCAGGATCCGCGAACCGGCCGTCGTCCGCACCCCCTTCGTCACGATCAGGTCCTTCACGGCAACCGGGATGCCCGTCAGGGGCGTGGCCGTGCCAGCCGCGAACCGGCCGTCCGCTTCACGCGCCTGTTCGAGCGCCAGCTCGGGCGTTTCCGTGATGTACGCGTGCACACGCGGTTCAACCTCGGCGATCCGGTCGAGGACCGCCTGTGTCAGTTCGACGCTGGAGATCTCACGCGCTCGCAGCTTCTCGTGGGCTTCGTGTGCCGTCAGCCTCCAGAGCTCGGCGCTCATTCCAGGACCGCCCGGACGCGAAACAGGCCGTCTTCCTGTTCAGGGGCGTTGGCGAGCACCGCTGGCCGGGGAAGCGACGGCGCCACTTCATCGGCCCGCATCACGTTGGAGAGGGGCAGAGGGTGGGCCGTCGGCTCGAGGCCCTCTGTTGGGGCCGCCGAAAGAACGGCGAAGTGGTCGAGAATTCCGGAAAGCTGCGAGGTGAAGCGCGTCACCTCGTCGTCAGTCAGCGCGATCCGCGCCAGCCGCGCGATGTGGTGGATCTCATCGGTCGTTAGCGACATGGAGGAAGCGTACAGCGACATCCTGTACGGCGCGCGCCGCATGCTCCCGGCGGCGACAACCGGGTAGTTCCGTCTGTCGCTGCTCAGTGACTATGTCCGGTAAGTGTTCAGTGACTTTGTCACGACGGGATACTTACGCCAAGGGTGCGATGCTGGCGGGGGTGAGGTTGGTGAGCGCTTTGATGGCCTTGGGAATGACAAGGAGGCGAGCGGGT
>JANMTH010000135.1:0-2170 GCA_031390305.1 Thermoflexaceae bacterium | reverse complement strand
GCGTATAGAGGACGAGGGAGGCGGCGGCCGAGCCGCGAACGCCCATGCGGATCCCCTTCTCGTGGGCGTGGTCCGAGATCTCCTTGACGACGTACATGTAGTCCGTGAAGCCCGACTGCTTCAGGACGTCCAGCTCGTAGGCGAGGCGGTCGCTCAGCTCCTCCGTGACCTCGGGAAAGCGGCGGTGGAGGCCCTTCGTGCAGATCTCCGCGAGGTAGTCGTCGCTCGTGCGGTCGGCCGGGATGGGCGGCGCAGGCAGGAGCTGGCGGTCGAACTTCAGGTCGAGATCGCATTCGGCGGCCACGAGCTGCGTGTTCGTGATGAAGTCTGGCCGTTCGGGGAAGAGGGCGAGCATCTCTTCCTCGCTCTTCAGGTAGTAGCCCGTGCCATCGAACTTGTAGCGATCCTTCTGGTCGACGGTGGCGTTGGTGCCGATGCAGAGGAGGGTGTCGTGCGCTTCCGACTCGTTCGGGTGGGTGTAGTGGCCATCGTTCGTGGCGACGACGGGGATGCCGAGCTCCCTGCCGATATCGGCGATGACGGGGTTGAGGCGGGTGAACTTCTCGTCGCCGTGATCCTGGACTTCGAGGTAGTAGTGGCCATCGAAGACCTCGCGGTACCACTTCGCGACGTCGATCGCGCCTTCGCGGTCGCCCTCCTGGATGCGGCGGTGGAATTCGGCCGAGGGGCAGCCGCTGAGAATCGTGATCCCGGCGCTGTACTCCTGGAGCAGCTCGCGATCGACGCGCGGCTTGTAGTAGTAGCCTTCGAGGTTGGCGCGCGTGACGAGGGCGATGAGGTTCTTGTAGCCCTCCATATTTCGGGCGAGCATGACGAGGTGGTAGGGGTGGGTATCGCCCCGTTCGCGGCTGTGACGGCTGCCCTGGGCGACGTACGCCTCCACCCCGATGATCGGCTTTATCCCGCGGGCAGTCGCTTCGCGATAAAAATCGATGACGCCGTAGAGGGCGCCGTGATCGGTCATGGCGATGGCGTCCATGCCGAGGGCCTTCGTGCGGTCCATGAGGGGGGCCATCTTGGACATGCCGTCGAGGAGGGAGAACTCGGTATGAGTGTGTAGGTGGGTAAACATATCCGGGAGCGTCAGTCTACACCGGGCGCGGGGGAGGGGGTACGGGGCGGGGAGGGGAATCGCCAGGATGCCAGGGCCGCCAAGGACGCCAAGGGGAGGGATCCAAGAAGGGAGAGTTCGGCCGACGCTCGTGATACAGAGCGAGCGGTGGCCGCTGGGCCGGTCTCCGAAACAGGTCTCGGGTCTCCCTAGATGTTGTGCAGCGCCCAGTCGCTCGTCCCGCCGAAAATGAGCTTGCCGAGCGATTCGTAGCGGCTCCACGACGTGATGGCGTTCTGGCGGAGAGTCTGGATGTCCCGGAAGCGCTTCTGGATCGGTGACTCATCACGAAAACCCGTTGAGCCCGCGACTTCGTACAGCAGCTCAACCGCCTGGACCGAAGCATCGAGCGCGAACGCTGCCGCGAGGCCCTGGGGGAGTATCCCGGCGCCAGACACGCGCGACCCCGATTCGGCGGCACGATATGCATCAGCCATCGTCGCGCGAGTGTTGTTACGCGCCGCCTGGATGAGCGCCTGGGCGCGGGCCACTCGCTCCTGCACGGTCGGCCGCTGCGCCGTCACGGAGGCGGTGTAGGCAGGAACCTTTCCGAGTGCGAGCTCCACTGTCTCATCGAGCGCGCCTTGCGCTATGCCGACGCCGACCGAGCCGATGCGAACTGCGTCAATGATGATGCCCAGGCGGTAGAGCGGGCGATCGAAACTGCCCGCCGGGACGCACGGGGCAAGCGGCGCCGCGAACTTCGCCGGGACGAAGGCGTTCGCTGCCGAGAACGTGGTGCTTCCCGTGCCTCGGAGCCCGAGCGTGTGCCAGGTGTCATGAATGGTGACCTGATCAGGCCGAAGGTAGACGACCACAACCGTCGGGGCGCCATCGGGCCCCGCAACCGGACCGTGTTCATCTGTAAGGATCGTGTTCACCGCAAGGCTCGATGCGTACTCCGCGGCGCTGCCGAAAGCCCACGTGCCACTGACGCGAAACCCGTCCCCGTCGGGAACGGCGGATGGCGGAGCGGCAGGCACAAACGAGCCGCACATCACGGCGTCCGGCCGATCAAGGAGCTCGGGCTGTCCGGCC
>JANMTH010000009.1:0-5314 GCA_031390305.1 Thermoflexaceae bacterium | reverse complement strand
CCGCCTTTTCGAAGAGAAGCGTGACGGCGAGGTACTCCTTGGGGGGCAAAAGCACGGTGCGGCCGCGGACGATCACCTCGCGCGTCTCGGGCTTCAAGACCACGGAGCCGGGTGGCGCGGTCACCGCCTGCGGTCCAGTTACGACGGATCGCGTCACGGTCGCTTCGTCCGCTTCGAAGCGCAGCGACCAGCCGGGAATCGAGACGACGTCACCGGTGACAAGCCGCCGTGTTCCTTCGACGCGGTCACCGTTCACGAGCGTCCCGTTCTTGCTGCCAAGGTCTCGGAGGGTGAACTCTCTGGCAGCCCAGGTGAGCACGGCGTGCGTCCGGGAGACGCCGTTCCCATCGAGCACGACCTCGTTGGCCGAGCCTCGTCCGATTCCCGTCTCTCCAGGGGCGAGGACGAAGACCGACGCTGGCTGGCCATCTCCACTGATCGTCAATCGCGCCACGTCGCACTCCCTGGGCGGTCCACCGCGGTTGTCAGGCGTTGGATAGGTGAGTTTCAGGCCATCGTCAAGGCAGACAACCTGGGCCAGCCGACAATTCGTCCATCTTAAGCGAAAGCGAGAAGTCAACCATGTATCGCAAGACGAACCGAAACCTCCTCTTCGCCATCGGTGCGGCCGTCGTTGTGGCCGGGGCAACCGCCGCCATTCTCTTCGGCGCCAGCCGGGACGGCGGCGAGACGAACAGCGGCAAGGGCGCCAGCGTCGCCGTCGCCCGCCGGATCATGACGCCGGCCCCGGTGGACCAGGGCAAGGTGACCGCCGCGCGCGACAGCGTGGTCGCGAACATCGCGAGCAATGGCTCGGGCCGGATCATCGTCCAGGTCGCTACGAACCTCTCCCCCAACGCCTCGGCCCAGGACGAAGTCCGCGCGATCGCCTCCTCGCAGGACAACGTACTCTCCTCCGTCCGGGGCTCGGTGAACGTCGTCAGCCGGCTGACCCGTCTCCCGATTCTCGTCCTCGAAGTGGACGAGGCGGGCGCTCGCGGTCTCGCCGCGTCTTCCGGTGTCGTAAGCATGATGCTTGACCGCGTCGGCACGTTCACGGTCTCCGAAAGCATCCCGATGATCGGCGCGCCGGTCGTCTACAACTCCGGGTACACCGGCAAGGGATTCTCGGTCGCCATCCTCGATACCGGCGTGGAAGCGACGCACAGCTTCTTCGGTGGCCGCGTCGTATACGACGGCTGCTTCTCCAGCACGTACACCGGCAGCAAGATCTTCAGCCTCTGCCCGAACGGCCAGAACGCGCAGGAGGGGCCGGGCGCTTCGAACGGTTGCCCGCGTGGGCTCGATGGTTGCGACCACGGGTCACACGTCGCCGGCATCTCCGCTGGAAACGCGACGGGCGGGAACGGTGTGGCGCCAGGCGCGGGAATCGTCGCCCTCCAGGTCTTCTCACGGTTTACCAGCCCGGACGACTGCGGGACCGCCAGCGAATGCGTGCGCACCCTCGCCAGCGATCAGATTCGGGCGATGGAGTGGGTCCTCGAGAACCGCGATCGCTTCAACATCGCCTCGATCAACATGAGCCTCGGTGGCGGTTCGTACTCCGACCAGGCGACCTGCGACGCCGAAGACGCCCCGTACAAGGCCGTCGTTGATCGTCTGGTGGCCGCGAACATCGCCGTCGTCTCGACTTCTGGCAACGGTGGCAAGTCCGACTCCATCGGCTCGCCCGGATGTATCTCCTCGATTATCTCGGTTGGGAGCGTGACCAAGTCGGACACGATCTCGGACTTTTCGAATAGCCACGCGATGATGGACATCCTCGCCCCTGGTTCGGATATCATCTCCGCCTACAAGGGCAATCGCTACGACAGCATGAGCGGGACTTCGATGGCGGCCCCGCACGTCGCCGGCGCCTTCGCTCTCCTCCGTTCGGCCCGGCCCAACGCCACGATCAGCCAGATTTTCGCCGCCCTGGCGGAAGGCGGGACGTCGTTCACGGACCCCCGCAACGGCCTTGTCCGCCCTCGTCTCCAGGTCGATACGGCCCTCCGTATCCTCGCCGGTGGCAACCTCCCGGCGCCAGCGCCGCGACCCCAGCCCCGGCCAGTCCCCGCGGGTGGGCCGGCGAACGACGACCAGGCCAACGCCACGCAGATTTCGGGCGCGAACTTCCGCGATGTCATCGATGTTCGCAACGCGACGGTTGGCGATGAATTCCCCATCGAGCCCACCTGGTACTGCCAGGACGGCGGCATCTACGACAAGTCGGTCTGGTACAGCTTCAGCGCTCCGAGCGACGGCTACCTGACGATCACGACCGATGGCAGCAACTACGACACGATCGTCTCGGTCTGGCAGGGCAATCCGGACGACCCCTACCAGATCGGCTGCAACGACGACGACGCCTGGCCGGACGTACAGACGACGACGATCGCCGGCTGGGTTGCCGAGGGCACGAACTTCCGCATCCAGGTCGCGGCCTGGGACAACGGTGGCACCCTCGTCTTCTCCTCCTCGTTCCAGGCTAGCGACGCTGCGTCGCGGTACACGAACCGGGACGTGGCGCCCGTGGTCTTCGACGCCGCTCTCAGCGAAGCGCCGAGTGACCTCGCCTCGGCCCGGCCGGCGAACAGCTTCCCGGTCCCCGCGAAGTGCCAGGTCAAAGCGCCTCGGCCGGCCGGGCTCACGGGAGAGTGCTTCAGCGGGCTGCCACCCCGATAGCCCCGGCTCCGGCTGGACTGAAGGAGGGGCTCCCCACCTGGGGAGCCCCTCCTTTGCCGTCCACCACGCCCACGACCCATCCCATCGGCGTTGTCAGACGCTTGCTTGGCGGCCGTCAGGCGCCGGTCAAGGCGCGGGGCCGCCGCCGGTCGACCATGGCATCAGCTTCATTGGAAGGTGCCGGAATGACTCGCCCACGCAACACGAAACCACTCGCTCACATCGGCCCGTACGACCTCACGGAGAAGGTTGGCTCGGGAGGGATGGGCGCCGTCTACCGCGCGAGAGATACGCG
Organism: Thermoflexaceae bacterium; assembly: GCA_031390305.1. Classification (GTDB taxonomy): domain Bacteria; phylum Chloroflexota; class Dehalococcoidia; order Tepidiformales; family Tepidiformaceae; genus JANMTH01. Next base: position 2,334 of record JANMTH010000009.1, on the reverse strand, counting down.
GGACGGCTCGACTGTCGCCCTGAAACTTATGCACGAGCATGTCGCGGGCGACCCCTCGTACGCCGAGCGCTTTCGGCGCGAGGCGGCCATGGCCGCGCTGATCGACTCGCCGAACGTTGTCCGCGTCCTCGAATTCGCCAGCGACGGCGGGCGGCCGTACATCGTCACGGAATTCGTCGATGGCCTCAGCGTGGAAGCGCTCCTCAAGAACGGGCCGCTTCCCGCGGACCAGGCCATCGCAATCGCTGCGGGCGTCGCCAACGCGCTCGGCGAAGCGAACCGGCGGAGCATCGTCCATCGCGACATTAAGCCCGCCAACGTGCTCCTTGGCGCTGGCGGCGTCCCGAAAGTTACGGACTTCGGGATCGCGACGCTGAGCCACGCCAGCTCCCTCACGGTGCCCGGGATGTTCATCGGCACGGCCGCTTACGCCGCGCCGGAACAGCATCGCGGCGAAGCCGACGTCCGCGCCGACCTGTATTCGCTCGGCGTCGTCATCTTCGAGATGCTGACCGGTTCATTGCCCTTCGCGGCGGAGACGGCCACGGGCATGATGCGACAGCACGAGGAGGCGCGCGTCCCGCTTGAACGGCTGGCGGGCCAGCCGCCGGCGCTCGTAGGTGTGGTTGGGCGATGCCTCGAGAAGTCGCCGGGCGCCCGCTTCCAGGATCCGGGTGAACTGGCGGCCGCGCTGGCGACCGGCGGCCTTGCCTTCGACGGGCCGCCCAATGCGACCGTGGTCGCGGCGGCGAGCCCGGCGGGTCCGTTAGCCGTCGCCTCATGGGATTCCGGCGCACCCGAGACGCGCATCGATCCCGCCCTCTTCGAAACCGGCGAACACCCGATCCCGGCCGTTCCACTCGCCGCCCTGCGGGCGAGGTTCTCGGACATTCCTCTGCTCCGGAAGGCTCTCCTGGCCGGCGCGGCCGTCGCCTGCCTGACCGTGCTCGCTACCTTCAGCCTGCGTGGCTCCTCGGCCGGCGAAGCTCCGATGGGCGGCTCGGGCGGTGGCAACACGGGCCCTGTCATCGATTTCGCGACGACCACGCCCGTTCCCTCAGTCACTGCTACGCCGGTGCCGTCAGTCACCACGACGCCGGTGCCGTCGTTCACGGTCCAGCCGGGCCCCAAGGGGCCGCCGCCTATCGCGCCAGTCACCGTGACGGTAACGCCAACCGCTACCCGCACGAGCACGCCGCCGCCGCCGCCACCCGTACCGAAGACGGTGACTCCGGCGCCGGCGAAGCCCGTCGCGCCTATCACCGTCGTGGGCTGGGTGTTCTGCCAGCAGGCGGGCTGCCCGGCTGGCCAGGAGGAGCTCTATAGCGGCGCGCCGATCGGCGTCGGTTTCGCCCTCAGTAGCCCCACGAGCCTGCCCGTGTCCGTCGAAGTCTGGTTCGACGGCGTCTACTACTACACGTCGAACTTCACGCCCTCCGCGAACGGCATGTACTTTGATCTGCTGCCGTTCACCTACCACGGTGGCGACCTCGCGCTCGATATCTACGTTGGTGGCGAGTACCTCGACACGATCTGGGCGGAGGTCTACCAGGCAGACCGCGTCCTCACTTGAGCCCATACTTGGGGAGGTGGCCGTTCGCGATCAGGGTCAGGCTGCCCGTGCCCTCATCGCGCCCACCGCCCCGCTCCAGCACCACCCGCACAGGCTGGATGCGGTGCACGGGCCGCTCGCTCTCGCCGCCCAACCGAACTACGTCGGCGGGGTGCGACACGTCCCAGGTCTCGTGCTCTTCGTAGGCCAGGCCGCGGTAGACCCCGAGCCCCAGACGGTCATTCCAGCCGCCATAGCCCAGCCCGGGCATCGCGAACGAAGGGCCGACGGCTTCCAGGGTGAACGCCGCCCGCTCCCCCGAGTCCAGGGTCGTGTCGATCCTCACCGTTCGGGGGCGCCGCGTCCCTTCGAACAGATCCAGCGAAAGCTCCGCCGCCTCGACGTGGCGGTCGCTCCAGGTTGCGTCCTCCGCCGCGAAGCGGACCAGGCCCGTGAGGTAGGTACGCGCCCCGCCGCGTTCGGCGAGCTGGACGTGCCCGGCACTGCGATCGGTGGAGAAGAAGAGGAAGCAGAAGACCTGTCCGGCCGCTTCGGGTGGGGGCGGGACGCCGTTCGTGGGCTGCGGCCCGCCGATGCCGGGCCGGACCCCCCACGAGTGGTCGCGCGCGCTCCACCAGCGTTCGACGGCCACCTGTCGCCCACCGAGGGCGAGCGTCCCGGAGACACGCCCGACCTGGTTGTAGCGCTGGTAGTGCTCCTGGATGCGGCCGTTCAGCCGGGAAAAGTGCGGCTTCTCCTCCTCGGGCGGCAGAGACGCCTCC
>JANMTH010000804.1:0-6268 GCA_031390305.1 Thermoflexaceae bacterium | reverse complement strand
TCGCCACCCTCAAGGAGCACATACCACCGATGCCTTCCGACCGCCCTCGCGTCCTCGTCGCCGACCCCGTCGCCCCCGACGGCGCGGAGCATCTCCACGCCCTCGGGGGCGACGGGGTCGGCGACGAGGACGCGAGGGCGGTCGGAAGGCATCGGTGGTATGTGCTCCTTGAGGGTGGCGAGGGCGAGTTCGATCGCGGCGGGGATGCGCACTTTGCCCGATTCCCAGCGGCTAATCGTCCCCTGATCGACGCCAAGGGCGGCGGCGATGGCGGCCTGGGAGAGTCCGAGGCGAGAGCGCTGGGATATGAAGTGGCTGGCATCCATGTGCTATGCAGTTTGCATCTCCGTGGTCCGATATGCAAACTGCATCGAGGGCGGAAACGGGCGTTGACACCGTCCGCGGCCACCGTGTACCTTCCGCGCCATCGTGAGCGAGAGAGGGGGGCGCCCAATGGCCACCGCAGCAGAAGTCGTCGCACACTCGTTCGCGGCGTTCAACCGGCACGACCTTGAGGGATTCATCGCGTGCTACGCCGATGACATGACGTTTGCCAGCAGCAGTGGCGAGCAGCTACAAGGCAAGGGAGCGTGGCGGGAGCGCACCGCTCCGGCGTTCGCCATGATACCGGACATCAGGCTGGAACTGGGCAAATGCATCGCCGACGGCGGCAGCGTCGCCGTCGAGTGGACGCTGCGCGGGACGGCGACCAACCCTATCCAGATGCCGGACGGCGGCCCGCTCCTGCCGGCTACGGGGAAGTCCATGGCCCTGGCCGCCGCCACCGTGTACGAAGTGCGCGGTGGGCTCATCGCATCGGAGCACGAGTACATGGACACGGGCGCCATGTACGTACAACTCGGGCTGGCGTAATCGTCGCCTCGGCAGCCGTAGACCAGCTTACTTCGCCGGGCGGAAGACGTTCCGCAGGCCCTGCGCGAGCAGTGCTCCACCAATGGTGAAATGCGTCTCTTCCGGGAGGATGCGCGTCGTCAGACGCAGCCCCGGGTAGCCACGGCTGGCGAGGGCCGCACCCAGGCGCCGGGTGTGGCCGGCGGTATCCGCTCGGGCGAAGACGGGGCTGACCCATTCCGTGGCGTACGGTCCGCGAATGTGCTCTTCCGCCCCGGCGGCGAGGAAGACGGTGGCTGGCAGGTCGGTATGGGAAGCGGCGTAGTCGGCCTCCCACCCTGTCGAGACCTTCTCATCCCAGCAAAGCCAGGGGCTACCGATGACGTAACGATTGAACGCCTCCGGGTGGTTCAGAAGCGTCCAGGTCCCGAAGAGGCCGCCCATGGAGTCGCCGACATAGGTCGAGTCGTCGGTGACGTCGTAGTGCTCCTTCACCCACGGCCGCAGTTCCTGGGTCAGGAAGTTGAGGAATGCCGGGGCCCCACCGGCCGGAACCGTCTCCCCGGCCATGGCCGCCATCTCGGAAACCTGGCGGTCGTCGATGGTCGGGGAGAAGTCGCGCGTTCGGAGGTAGATGAAGCGGGCGAAATCAGCCCCGATGGGATAACCCACAAGCACAACGAGCACGGGCGGGATTTCGCCGGACATGGTCAACATCGGGACGGCGCCGGCGGCTCCACCCGCCGTTAACTGAGCGTCCGTAACGTAGACCACCGGGACCGGCCCAACGCCCGGCGCAGGCGGGATGATCGAGATCTCGAACTCGTCACCCACGCTCTTGGAGTGCAGCCGGTGCACCTCAGTGCCGGGAAGCTGGATTGGTTGAGCAGTCATGGCCGTCGCCTCCGCGGGAAGTGTGGCGAGCCTAACAGCGGGAAGCTCCCCTCACAACCGGAGGGGCACGCACTGACGGCCACGACGGAGACCTGTTGGTAGCGCGTCGGGCGACGGTCGAAGGAGCACCGCCGCTTGCTCTCGCGCGCGGTACCGACTGCGTGGCGCGAGGGTTACTTCAGAAGCTGCTCGACGACGTCGAGGGCGGCGGCGACGTCTTCCTTCTGGACCCAGCCGAGGTGGCCGACGCGGAAGATCTTGCCTTCGAGCTTGCCCTGGCCGCCACCGAGGACGACGCCGAACTCTTCGCGGGCGCGCTTGCTGATCGCCTTGCCATCGACGCCTTCGGGCCACCAGACGGCGGTGACGGTGTTCGAAGCGGTCCGCGCGTCTACCGGCACGAGCTTCATGCCGAGTCCCTGGACGCGGTCGCGGGTGTAAGCGGCGATCGCTTCGTGGCGCGTGAAGATCCCTTCGAGGCCTTCTGCCCGCATCAGTTCGAAGGCACGGTCCATGGCGAAGTAGATCGAGACGGCGGGCGTCCAGGGCGTCTGGAGTTTGGTCAGGGCATCGCGCGTTTTCGCGGCGTCGAAGTAGAAGCGGGGCATCGTCGATTCGGCGTTGGCCGCCCAGGCACGCTCGCTCATGTACACGAAAGCGAGGCCGGGAGGGGCCATCCAGCCCTTCTGCGAGCCGGAGACGACGACATCGAGGTCCCATCGTTCAACCGGCACGGGGATCGAACTCATGCTGCTCACCGCATCGACGATGATCAGCCGCCCGCGCTGGCGGACGGCGGCGGCGATCGCTTCCAACGGGTTCGTGACGCCGGTCGAAGTTTCGTTGTGGGTGACCAGGACGGCCTTGATCGCGGCGTCCTCGTCGAGCATGCGGCCAATGACGCCGGGGTCGGCGGCTTCGCCCCATTCGAGGGCGTAGGAGACGACATCGGCGCCGTACGTCTTCGCGATGCTCTTCAGGCGATCGCCAAACGAGCCGATCGAGACCGAAAGGACGCGGTCGCCGGGGCTGAGGGTGTTGACGACGGCCGCTTCCAAACCGCCGGTACCGGAAGTCGTGAAGGTGAGGACATCGGACGATGTGCCGAACACCCAATTGAGGCCGTCCGTGACGCGGCGGATGACCTGGGCGAACTCCGGTCCGCGGTGGTTCACCATCTGCTGAGCGGATGCCAGCAGGACCTCTTCGGGGCAGGGGGTAGGGCCGGGGATACGAAGGTTCAAGGGGCAAGACTCCGAGGGCGTATGTGATTCATGGTCGAACCTGCCCCATGCGCGGTCAACCGGTGATTCCCCGAACAGCGCCGGACGGCGGGAGGGGCTGATGATGTGCCCGACCCAACGCCGGCGATGATCAGCCACCCGTGGCCCCCGCGGGCCACGACTACCGGAGGGAGAGCGCGCCGGGGCGATTCCCGTACAATCCGGGGATGGCGAACGAGGACCTGCGCACGATCCCCAGCGTAGAGCGGGTGCTGGCCGTGCTCCGCGAGCAGGACGGCGCGGCGCCGCACGCCACGTCCGTCTCGGCGGTTCGTGCGGTGATCGCCGAAGAGCGGACACGGATCACGGCCGGCCAGCCGGCACGCGCCCTCGCCGAGCTGGCGGCGGCCGCGCTGCGGAACGCCGCCGACGCGGTCGCGCCCTCACTGCGGCCCGTGATCAACGCGACAGGCGTCATCCTCCAGACGAACCTCGGCCGCGCGCCCTTGAGCGAACGCGCGATCGCCGCCATGGAGGCCGTCGCGCGGGGCTACAGCAACCTCGAATACGACCTCGCCGAGGGCGCTCGCGGCAGCCGCCACGAGCATGTCCGCGACCTCATCCGGCGGACGACCGGGGCCGAAGACGGGCTCGTCGTGAACAACAACGCGGCCGCGCTCTTCATGGTCCTTCATGTCTTCGGCGCTGGCCGCGAGGTGATCGTCTCACGCGGGCAGGCTGTGGAGATCGGCGGCGGCTTCCGCATTCCGGACGTGCTTCGCCAGAGCGGGGCGCGGCTGGTGGAGGTGGGTACGACTAATCGCACCTACACGCGGGACTATGCCGAGGCGATCGGTGCGGAGACGGCCGCCATCCTGCGCGTACACACCTCGAATTTCCGGATCGTCGGATTCACCGCCGAGGCGCCGCCGTCCGAGTTGGCCGCCCTCGCGAGGGAGCGCGGCGTCCTCTTCATCGACGACCTCGGGAGTGGCTGCCTGGTGGATACGGCGCGCTACGGGATCGCGCGCGAACCGACCGTCCAGGAGAGCCTGGCGAACGGAGCGGACCTCGCCCTGTTCAGCGGCGACAAGCTGCTCGGCGGACCGCAAGCGGGGATCATCGCCGGCCGCGCCGGGCTGGTGGCCACGCTCCGCGGCCACCCCCTGGCGCGGGCGCTGCGCCTGGACAAGACGGCGATCGCGGCGCTCAACGCCACCCTCCTGGCCTACGCCGAAGGACGGGAGGCGGAGGAGATCCCCGTCTGGCGGATGCTCTCGTTGAGCGGCGCATCGCTGAAGGCGCGTGCCCGCCGGTACGCCCGCGCGGCCGGCCCACACGGGAGCGTAGTGGCCTCGCGCTCCGTCGCCGGTGGCGGCTCTCTCCCCGGCGAAGGGGTTGATACGTGGTGCGCCGCCATCGCACCCCCTGGCGGCGCTACCGGGTTCGCCGCGCGGCTGCGAACGGGCCCACACGCTGTCGTCGGCCGGATAGAGGCCGACCGCGTACTCCTCGACCCGCGAACGGTGCCGCCCACCAGCGACCGGGCGATCGAGGAAGCGATCGGCGAGGCCCTCGGCCGCCCGGATTAGCGGCGCCGGCCGGCCCCGATTTTGGAATGGATTCTTAACGAAACCCCGTTGCCGAGAGCGGAAGGGCAGACGTATAGTTTGATCTGTTACGGATTTCACAATGGTTCTCGAAATCCCCGAAGTCGTGATCAACCGTCTCCCCGTCTATGCACGGGCGCTGGCCGACCTCGCAGCCGACGGCGAAAGCGTGGTCAGCTCCCAGGCGCTCGGCGAACGGCTGGACGTGACCCCGGCGCAGATCCGGAAGGACCTGAGCTACTTCGGCCGCTTCGGCAAACAGGGCCGCGGGTACAACGTCCACGGCCTCCTCGCGAAGCTCCGGGAGATCCTCGGGCTGGACCGGAAGTGGCGGGTCTGCCTCGTCGGCGTCGGACGCCTTGGCCAGGCGATCGCCGAGTATGGCGGCTTCGAACCACAGGGCTTCCAGATTGTCGCGGTCTTCGATAGCGACCGGTCGGCGGTGGGGAAGACGGTTGGCGGCGCGCCCGTCCGCCACAGCGACGACCTCGAAAGCTTCCTGCGCGCGAACCCGGTGGACATCGGGATCGTCGCGGTCCCGGCGGTCGCGGCCCAGCAGGTAGTGGATCGCTTGGTGAACGCGGGCATCGCCGCGATCCTCAACTACGCGCCGATGGCGCCACACGTGCCGCGCAACGTCACGATCCGCCACATCGACCCGGTGCTCGCGATGCAGAGCATGACCTTCTACATCAAGCAGAAGGATTCGAGCGGGAAGTAGCCGGTAGCCGGTAGCCGGTAGCCGGTAGCCGGTAGCCGGTAGCCGGTAGCCGGTAGCCGGTAGCCGGAAAGGCGACGCGGTGGGCGTGACATCGTCAAGCGACCTCCCATCGAAGCGCGGCGGCGGCGGCGAGATGGCAGCGCACGCGGGAACGGATAGCATCTACGCGAGCGAGGAGGCATACCCCATGACACACGCCGCCAACCGTGGAACCGACATCCTGAATATGCTGGCCGGCATCGCCGAGGGCTCGCCGCTGGCCGAACTTCGTCTCCAGCGGGCGGCGGCCACGCGCCACACCCAGGGTAGCTACGAGGCGCTCTTCGGAGACCATCCGGTCACCGCCGTATCGCCGGCGGAACGGTTCGCGGCCGCGCTGCGGGTCTCCCTGCTGCACGACGAAGCGGTCTTCGTAGACCACTTCGCCAGGCTGTTGCGCGAAGCCACCGGTGGCACGGAAGCGGTTGTCGCGGCGGTCTCTGGATGGCCTGAATCCTCGGGCCTCCGCGGGCGATTGGCCGCCATCCTGGAACACGTCGAGCTGCTCGTCCTGAACCCAGGAGCGGCCCGGCCATCCGACCTGGAGGCCCTGCTCGCGGCGGGCCTTGGCGCTCCTGAGATCGTCACCGTTTCGCAGCTCATCGCCTTCACGAGCTACCAGATTCGCGTCTTCGTTGGCCTCACCCTCCTCCAGGGAGCCGACCGTGTGGCACCCGCGTGCAATCTCGGTCCGATGAGCGGGGCGAAGGAGGGCTTCACCCAGGAGCACCTCTCCTGGAAGCCGTGGATCCTCCCATTCGAAGCGGCCGACGCGACCGAGGAACAACGGGCGGCGCTCCCCGGACCGCGCATCGATTCGCCCTATTTCCGGTTGCTCGCACTCGACCCACCGGTGCTGGTGGAGCGTACGGCGACGGACAACGGGATCTTCCAGACCGAAGCCGGGCTGCCGCGTGCCGAGCGTGAGT
>JANMTH010000803.1:0-1516 GCA_031390305.1 Thermoflexaceae bacterium | reverse complement strand
AGCTCAAAGTCGCGGCCCTGCACGCTCGCGCGCCCGAGGGCCGCCTGACAATCGGTGCTGAGCCGTGACAGCCGCCGTCCGACCACCTCCTTCACGCCGTCCGGGATGCCGAGGTCCGCGATCGAGGCCACGTCGCTGCGCCAGAAGCCGTCGCGCTCGTAGACCTTGCCCGTCTCCTTGAAGTGGCGGACGACCTCGTGGAGGAAGAACGGGTTGCCCTCGGTCTCCCGTTGGACCGCCGCCGCGAAGGCCCGCGTGCCGGGGGTGACCTCGTGAGGGGCGACCGTCTGGAGCAACTCCTCGGTCTCCGCGACGTCGAGTCCGCGCAGGAGGAGGCGCTCGTGTCCCGCCTCGCGGCGCAGGTCGGCGAGGACTTCCGTGAGCGGGTGCTGGCGGTCGAGGTCGGTCTCGCGGTAGGCGCCGACGATGAAGAGCGGCGCCGCCTCGGGGCTGCGCACGATGTGGCGGAGCATGAGGAGGGTTGGCTTGTCGGCCCAGTGGAGGTCGTCGAGCACCAGGACGAGCGGGCGGCCCCCGGCGATGTTCTCGAGCAAGGTGCAGACGCCATCGAACAGCCGATAGCGGTCGCCCTCGGGGTCACCGGTTACCGGTTCGCCGATGCCCGGCACGCGGTCGCGCAGCTCCGGAACGAGGCGGGCGATGTCCGGGCCGCCCCGGCCGAGCTGGGCAGCGAGCGCGCCCGGTTCGGCGTGGGCGATGTAGTAGCGCAAGAGTTCGACGAACGGCTGATAGGGCACCAGCGCTTCTTCCGCGCAGCGCCCGAGAAGGACGAGGGCGCCCTCGGCGCCGGCCGCCGTGCAGAACTCGGCGGCAAGGCGCGTCTTGCCGATGCCCGGTTCACCCGCGACCAGTGTGATCCGGCGGGGGCCGGGCTTCAGCGCCGATGTGAACGCCGTGCCAAGCTGGGCGAGCGCATCGGCCCGTCCGACGAACCGTGTCCGCCCCGTCGAAGCGAGGGAGGACGGGAGCGGGATAGGGCGGTGATCGGAGACCTCTGCCATATGCGAGTTATACCGCAACGGCCGGCAGGCCGCACGACCGAAGTGTGAACTGGTTCACACTTCCGAGGACCAGGCGCGTGTCTCAGGCGGCGAGGAACGGCACACGGTCCCACTGCTTGCCCATCAGCGGCGCCGAGGGCACGCCGAGCCAGCGTTCGATCACGGTCGCGTAGATCGAACGGAAATCCGTCGTGTAGAGCAGGTTGCCGCGATCGACGAGCTGCGTGAGGCTGGGCTGATCGCCGTAAAGTCCGCGCTTGACGCCGCCGCCGAGGGCGAACATCACGCTCGCCGAACCGTGGTCGGTGCTCTTGTTGCCGTTCTCTTCGACACGGCGGCCGAACTCGCTCCAGGTCAGCACGAGCACGTCGTCGGCCCGCCCCTGGGCGGCCAGGTCGTTGTAAAAGGCGGTCAACCCTTCGTCCAGGGTCGTCATCAGGTTCGCGTGGTCCTCGTCCTGGTTGTTATGCGTGTCGAAGCCGCCGAGCGTGAGG
>JANMTH010000273.1:0-3829 GCA_031390305.1 Thermoflexaceae bacterium | reverse complement strand
CCCCGGAACTTCCGGAGGGTATCCGCCAGGTTGGCCGCGCGACGCTCGAACAGATCGCCCGCGGCGGCGGCGAAGCCCGCATCCGCCTGGACCCGGCCGAACTCGGGCAGGTCACCCTCCACGTCCGCCAGCACGGCGACCGGATCGAGCTCGACATCGTCGCCCAGCGCCCGGAAGCGGCTCAGCTCCTGAAGGACCATGCCCAGGACCTCACCACCATCTTCGGCCGCCAGGGCCTGGACTTGCACGTCCAGGTCGGCCTCGGTGGGCGCCATGGCCAACACGGCGACCTAAGGGAGCAGTTCGCCTGGCTGGCACGCGCTCGTGGCCAATCCGATACGCGCTTCGCCGAGATCCTCGGGATCGACCCTGGCGCTAACGCCGAGCGCTCCAACCGAGTCCGCGGGGCCTACAACCCCGACGGCCGCCACATGTACCGGATCTAGGAATCGCACGATGGCTCTTCAAGCGAACCCCGTCACCGCGCTCCAGAACTCGACCTTCGCCCAGGCGAAGCCCCGCGCCGCCGGCGATGAACTCAGCCAGATCGACTTCATGAAGCTGATCATCGCCCAGATGCGGAACCAGAACCCGTTGGAGCCGCAGAAGGACTCGGACTTTATGGCCCAGATGGCCCAGTTCGAATCGCTCAACCAGATGCGCACCATGGCCACCGGGATGAAGGTCCTCCAGGGCATGCAGGAACTCACCAGTGCCTCGGGCATGCTCGGCCGCACCGTCACGGGCAAGCAGGTCGATGCCACCAGCGTCACCCGCGACCTCGTCGCTCGTGAAGCGTTCGGTACCAGCTACAGCCAGCTTCCTTCCGAAATGCGCGTCCGCGTGAACGAGGAACAGCGCGTCCAGGCGGCGATCGCGGACGCGGCGAACGCCGGGAACGAAGTCTCGGGCCGCGTCGATCGCGTCGCCATCGGCCCCGATGGAATCCCGATGCTGGTCATCGGGACGAAGGTGGTGGACCTCTTCACCGTTGGCGAGGTGCGCTGATGGAGACGTCTCGCATCGGTCCCTCCAGCGGGCCGGGCGCCTTTCCGGCAGCGGTCGCCAATCGGAACGCGCCGGGCGGCGCATTCGCTGGCGCCCTTCGCGAAGCCAGCGGTGTCCAGTACAGCCGGCACGCCGAGAAGCGCATCGATCGGCGCGAACTCGGCCTCGACACCGGCCGCCAGGAACGCCTGAACACGGCCATCACCAGCGCCGCCCAGAAGGGCGCTCGCCAGACCGTCGTTCTCATCGATGACCTCGCCGTCGTCGTCAACATTCGCGACCGCACGGTCGTCACCGCAATGTCTACTGAAGGAGGGCGTCAACGAGTCTTCACGAACATCGACTCTGTCGTCATCGGGTAAACCAGATTCCGGGCCGGTCCGCACCGACGGAAGGCCTTCACCTCATCGCTCGCGGCAGCCCCGCGAAGGAAAGGACCTGACCACTATGATGCGTTCACTCTTCTCCGCCATCTCCGGGATGCGGAACCACATGTCGTTCATGGATGTCGTCGGCAACAACATCGCCAACGTCAATACGATCGCCTACAAGTCCAGCCGCGTCACTTTCCAGGACATCCTCGGCCAGACCGTGAAGGGCGCCAGTTCTCCCCAGAACGGCCGCGGCGGCACGAACCCGGCCCAGATCGGCCTCGGCATGAACCTCGGCGGCATCGATACGATCATGTCCCAGGGCTCCCTTCAATCGACCGGGAAGCTCACGGACTTCGCCATCCAGGGCGATGGCTTTTTCATGGTCTCCGATGGCCAGCGCAGCTTCTTCACCCGCGATGGCGCCTTCGATATCGGCGTCGATGGTGGCCTCGTGAACCCCGTAACGGGCCTCCGCGTCATGGGCTGGGTGGCCGATCCCTCTGGCGCCGTTGATACCGAACTGCCGCTTGCTCCGCTCGAAATCCCCTTCGGCACCCGCGTCAGCGCCACGCCGACGACCGCCATGACGATGTCCGGCAACCTCGACGCCGGCACCCCCACCTATGCGGCGGGACCGCCCGCGACCGGCCTGGTGAGCACCACCGTTACCGGGTACGACTCGCTGGGCAACGCCCACACGATCCGCGTCGAGTTCCAGAAGGCGGCAACCCCCGCGAACACATGGAACGTCGTTGGCAACTTCGACAACGACGACGTCGACACGCTCATGAACAACGCCGTGACGATCACGAACGGTACCGTGACGTTCACCTCGGCCGGCGTGATCGACGAGACGATCGCGAACAACGGCATGGTGAACTTCAGCCTCCCATCGCTCGGCAACGGTGCCACCGACCCACTGATCTTCGACCTTGATGTCACGGCCCTCAGCCAGTTCGCCGGCCAAAGCCAGACGAACCTGGCGAACCAGGACGGCGCCCCCGCCGGGGCCCTCGTCAGCTTCGCCGTGGGCAGCAGCGGCGAAGTCTCCGGGATCTACTCCAACGGCTCGAACCGGGTCATCGGACAACTCGCCCTGGCCACCTTCGTGAACCCGGGCGGCCTCCTGCGCAACGGCCAGAATCTCTGGTCCGCGAGCTCGAACTCGGGCGATGCTATCGTCGGCGCGCCGAATACCAACGGCCGCGGCGCTGTCAATACGGGCACGCTCGAAGGTTCGAACGTCGACCTCGCCCAGCAGTTCACCAACGTCATCCTCGCCCAACGTGGCTTCCAGTCTTCGTCGCGCGTCATCACGGCCAGCGACACCATGCTCCAGGACCTCGTCAACATCATCAGGTAGGTAGCCAGGTGGCTGGCGCCCCACCGGGCGCCAGCCACGCCACAACATGACAACGTCACGTCTCTCATCAATCCTCAGCGAAAGCCGGGCGCTCGCCGCCGGGCTTTTCGCGTGTGGAGGCGCCCGGTGATGAAGTCCCGCGGTATCAACCGCGTAGCGATGCTTCTCATCCTTCCGCTGATGGCCTTCGCCGTCATCGGTGGTTCGCGCCTTACACCGCGTGAGGCCGCTCGGCCCCCTGGCGCCGGTGTCCTCGTCGTCGCCAATCTGCGCGGCGAATCGCTCACCTTCATCGATTTCGCCGACCTTGCCCGGCCACGCACCCTCTTCGCCGGCGGGCCCCCGCACGAAATCGTCCTCGCCGGGGGCCGCCTCTACGCCACCCTCGGCCGGGCCGACGCCTTGATCGAGGTCGAAACGGCCGCGACCGCGCTCCTCCGCGAAATCCCCCTCGGCGGCCAACCGCACGGCCTCGCCGTCAGCGGAGACGATCTCCTCGTCACCACCGATGAAGCCGGGAGCCTCATAGTTCTGGACCGTGCCTCGCTCGCTATCAAGGCCTTTCAGGCCGTGGGCGGTACACCCCACGCGGTCGCCGCCGAGGGCGGCCACACCTACGTCGTCCAGGCTGCGGGCAACGCCGTACAGGACCTTCGGACTGGCCGGAGCGCCGCCACTGGCGCGCTCCCCGAGTCCGTCGCGATCGCGGGTGCCTACCTCGTCACCGCCAACGCCGCCGCCGGGACGGTCACCGTCATCGACCGCGAGAGCTGGCGCGTCCTCGGTGAGGTCCGTGTTGGCAAAGAGCCGGTGCGCGTGATCGCTCTGAGCGGGACGCGCGCTGTCGTCGCTCTCAACGGCGACTCCGAGATCGCCGTCGTCGACCTTGTCCGCCTCCGCGTGATTCGCCACGAGAAGACGCTCGATCGGCCAGACGGCCTCTGTATCGACCCTTCCGGCGAGTACCTCGCCGTCACCTCCAACGCGATGGACGCGGCCGTGGTCTTTCAGCTGAAAGACTGGCGCATCGCGATCACCGTGGCCACCGGCGACGGCCCGGGCAGCTGCCTCTGGCTCCCCGCCG
>JANMTH010000790.1:0-4792 GCA_031390305.1 Thermoflexaceae bacterium | reverse complement strand
GTCGCCGTCGTAGGTGAAGGTACCGATATCCGCGCCGAGGGCCGTGATCAGGCCGTGCAGCTCATCCAGCTGGTCCTGGGCGAGGGCCTTCGTGGGGAAGAGGTAGAGCGCCCGCGCCGAGGGGTCCTTCAGGATCGTATCGAGGACGGGGACGTTGTAGCAGAGCGTCTTCCCGCTCGCCGTCGGCGTGACGACGACGACGTTGCGGCCGGCCCGGGCGGCCGCGATCGCCTTCGCCTGGTGGATGTAGGGCCGCTCTATCCCGCGCTTCGCCAGTGTCTCGATCAGGCGTGGGTCGAGGCCCTCCGGCCATTCGCTGAACCGCGCTTCGCGCGCCTCGATGCGGCGGACGATCGTATCGGTCGGCTTCGCCTGCAGTTCGGCGACCAGCGCCTGGGCGATGATCGCTGGCGGAATCGGCCGGACCGAGGGGACGGGATAGGCGGGCGGGGGCTTAGCCATGGTGAAGTGACGAGGGATGAGGAATGAGGGATGAGGGCGGCCGGGCACCCATGTGGGAATCGCACACATGTTCTGAGGAGTATCGGCGCCGCTGGGGCCGCGGTCAACCGCCGGTCAGACGCCGATCACCTCAAAGCCGAGGCTTCGGGCGGCGATGGCCTGCTGGCGGTCGTGGGTGGCGAAGATGATGGGCTCGCGAAGCTGGTCGCGGAGAATGATCGCGGAGGCGATGTGGATGGCGTCGAGGGTCTTGAGGGGCTAAGCGAGAGACATCCCGGCGAGCCGAAGGACGACACGGCTGATCGGCATCGAGGTCCATCTCCGCTCCAGGAGCGCCAGACTGCTATCGAGATAGCAGATCACGATCGTCCCGCTCCTCGGCCATGATCCGATCGAGGTAGCCCGGTTCAAGCGACAACGGCGGAAACAGTATCTCCCGGATGCCGCTCAAGGGCCTGGTGGCGTGCCGGATTTCGAGCGCCCCGCCTTCGGCCACCAGCTCCTTCGAAAGCGCCAGCATGTCGCGCGCCCATTGCGGCTGTTCCCCGCTCTCTGGTTCCGGCTCCGGGTGGTTGACCGCGCCGCACGCATCGAGCCGCGCCACCGGTTCGCCGCCGGCGCAGACCAGCACCGTCTCGCCACCACGCACCTCGGCCAGATAGCGGCCCGGTTCGGCCTCGAATTCCGCCATGTCCACGCGTTTCACCCCCCGATCATGACACATTCATCGAATTCATGGAGGGGCTCCCGGCTAACGCACCCTCCCCGGGCCGGTCTCCCAAGAAGGTGCGGGAACTTTCGGGACCGATCCGGCGTCATGATATGTGATGGACGCTCGCCGACTGGCCCGGCGCTACCTGCCCGCCAGGCTCCGCCTCGGCCTTGTCGTGGCGCGCCGGCGCCACCGCGACCGCTGGGCGGGCGTCGAATTTGCCCACGAACGGGGCGATCCGGCGGCCTTCCCGCACCTCTGGGCCCACTACGAACGTCCGATCATCGATTACCCGGGACAGGAACGGCTCGCCGTTCCAAAGCGCCGGAACCAGGCGCTTCTCGCGCGGCAGCTCGACGGCGTGGTCATTCTGCCCGGGCAGGTGTTCTCCGTCTGGGCGCTCGCCCGCCGCCCAGCGGCCCGGGGCGGCTACCTTCCCGCCGCCGCGCTCAAGGACCGCCGGCTCACCACCGAAGTCGGGGGCGCGATTTGCCTTCTCTCCACCACGCTCTACAACGGAGCCCTCCTCGCGGGGCTCGAAATCGTCGAGCGCCACTGTCACAGCGTGGATTCCTATGGAGAGCGCCGCTACTTCGAACTGGCCCGCGACGCCGCCATCGAGTACGGCTACCTTGACCTGCGCTTCCGCAACAACCGCGGGACCGCACTCATGCTCAGTGTCGAAGTTGGCCAGGAGTTGCTGGCCGTCTCGCTCCGGGGCGGCGTACCCCCAGCCTTCAGCGTCGAACTCCGTGTTGACGCACCGACACGCTTTGAACCGGGCGAGGTCGTTCGCCACGACTCCCGCCTGGCTCGCTGTGAAGAACGCGTCCTCGATCCGGGCTTGCCCGGGCTCATGGTCGGTGGCGAACGCATCATCCGCCACGCGGACGGCCGGACCGAGCGTGAGCCGCTTCGCGAATCGATCCATCACGCCGTCCCGCGGGTCAGCCTTCGCGGCTGAGGCACATGGCTGGGGTGGCCCAACGATCCAGGTCACCGGCCCCTACGGGGCGTGTCCCAGCCCCGGAAGGGCGGTTAGACGCCGACGACCTCGAAGCCGAGGGTGCGGGCGGCGGCGGCCTGCTGACGGTCGTGGGTGGCGAAGGTGATGGGCTCGCCAAGCTGGTCGCGCAGAATGATCGCGGAAGCGATGTGGATGGCATCGAGGGCTTTGACTGGTGTGATCGTAGGTAGAGCAGCCAGCCGGAGCAGTTGCCTTGTCAATTCGACATACTCCCAGGTACGTTCCAGCGCGGCAAAGCGCGAAAGCCTCGCTCGCAGCCCGGCCTCGGTCACGTCACCGGTGAATCGGAGCCGGTAGAGCATTCGGCGAACCTCGACCCTCGTGAGGTCGCTCGTGAAAGCGGTCGTCCATTCGTTCCAGCGAAGCGCAGACGGTTCGTCGGTACCAACACTTCGGCCGACGACGCTCGAGTCAAGATAGGAGATCACGATCCGCCCGTTCCTCTGACAGGATCCGATCTATCAGGCCGGCGCTCAGCGGAGGACCGGGCAGTTTCTTAAGGAACACCTCCGGAATGTCGCTCAAGGGCCGGGTGGAGGGCCGGATCGCGAGCGGGCCGGCCTCCGCCAGCAGCTCCTTCGAAAGCGCCAGCATGTCGCGGGCCCATTGCGGCTGTTCCCCGGTGTCGCCGTCAGGCTCCGGGTCGTTCGGCGCCCCACACGCATCCAGCCGGGCCACCGGTTCGCCGCCAGCGCAGACCAGCACCGTCTCGCCACCACGCACCTCGGCCAGGTAACGTCCGGCGTGCGATTCGAATTCGGCCACGTCCACGCGCTTCATCCAGCGATCATGGCATATTCGCGGCAGGTACGCCCGTTGGGCGTGCCCCTACTCCGGGTGCTCCACCCGGTAGGCCGCATAGTCCACGAACGACTGGCGAATGACGGCCAGCGCCCGCTCTCGCCCTTCAAACGGATCGACCACCACCTCCTTCTCTTCGAGCACCTTGTAATCGAGGAAGAAGCGGCGGATCTCGTTGAGAAGATGAGGCGGGACATCGTCGAGTTCGCGCACCTGCTGGTAGACGGGGTCGTAGGCGCTGACGGCGAGGACCTTGTCGTCGGCCTTCCCCTGGTCGCGCATGTGCATCACGCCGACGGGCCGGGCGTAGACGACGGTCAGCGCCTGAACGGGCTCCTGGCCGAGGACCACGACATCGAGCGGATCACCGTCGTCGCAGTAGGAGCGGGGGATGAAGCCGTAGTTCGCCGGGTAGCGAACGGCGCTGTGAAGGACGCGGTCGAGCTTGAGCAGGCCGCTCGCCTTGTCGAGTTCGTACTTGTTCTTGCTGCCGGCGGGGATCTCGATGATGACGGGGAGGGCTTCCTCGATATCGGCGGGGTCGAAGGCGAAGTCGTGCCATGGGTGAGTCATGGCTCCATTGAACCACAAGATGTGGAAGGGGGGTGACACCGACGCCTTCGTGGTCCGCGCCCGGCGTGGGCATCCTCTCGCCATGCCTACGACACTTACCGACGTCCGAGACCGCATCCGCAAAGACCTGCGTGACACCGATCCCGCCGCCTACCGCTGGGCGGACGCTCAGCTCGACCGCCACATCGACCACGCCCTGAGCGAACTGAGCGCCGCCATGCCCCAGGAGCTGACGGCGACCGTGGCGACGACGCCCGGCAGCCGGGACCTTTCGCTGGTGGCGCTTACGAACCTTGTGGAGGTGGAGGCGGCGGAGTACCCAACGGGTGGCTTCCCGCCAGCCTACGTCGGCTTCTCGACCTGGTCCGGGACGCTCGTCCTCGGCCTCGAGGAGGCGCCCACGGGAGGGAACGCGAAGCTCTTCTTCACCGCCCGCCACACGCTCGATGGTGCTGGCACCACGCTTACGGCCTTCCAGGTCGATATCCTGGCGACCGGGGCGGCGGGGTACGCCGCGCTCGAACAGTCCGTCTTCGCCAGCGACCGGCTGATGACGGGCGGCGAGGACACCGGCGAGCGCTACGCCGGATATGGGCGGGCGCGGCTGACGGCCTTCCAGCAGCTCCTCTTCCACTACGGGCGGAAGAACCGGCTACGTGCCCGGCGCGCCTACACGCCGGCCTGAGCGGTGCCATCGTCAACGGCCTGGATCACGCTCTTCGCCCGGATGCGGCCGTGGGAGGCGTGCCATGCCGGCTTGCCATCGCGCAGGACGAAGGCCTGGGGCGATTCGTGGCGCACGCCGGTGTAGGCGGCGACGGCCCGCGAGAGGTCGTGTTGCGTCGTCACATCGACCATGTGGGCGGGCCTGGCCGCGTCGACCATCTCGTCGTAGGCGTTCGCGCTGATCGGGCAGTCGGGGTCATGGAGGAAGAGGAGCACGGGCCGTTCGTTCGAGGCTGCGAAGAGGCGGGCGAGCGCTTCGGCGTCGGCGACGGGCGTGAAGAGGCGTGGTTTCGTGGGCGCGGCGCCCTCAGCAGATTCCATGGACTCCTCCGTTGCGGGCGGCATGCCGCTGTCCCACCATCGTGCGGGCGAAGGGCGGTGAGGGCTAGCTTCTTGCGAAGTGGCCCGCCGTCAAGGGATTTTAGGCGCCGGGGTGGGGTGGTACGTGGTTTGTGCGCCCCCGAACACCTTGACGCGCGGGCCGCCCAACC
>JANMTH010000748.1:0-4825 GCA_031390305.1 Thermoflexaceae bacterium | reverse complement strand
GCTCACGGGGGACCATGAAGCTGACGGTCATCAGGAGGACGGCGAGGACGGCGTTCATACCAACGCCGGCGAACATCACCGTCAGGCGCTTCCAGCGGGGGGCGGCGGCAAGCGAGCGCGGGTCGGTGGGGTCTTCTTCGCCGAGGAGGCGAACGAAGCCGCCGATGGGCAGCCAGTTGAGCGTGTACTCGGTCTCGCCCCTCTTCCAGACGAGACCCTTGATCCGGGGCGGGAATCCGACGCCGAATTCGAGGACCTTTATCCCGAAGATCTTGGCGGCGAAGAAGTGTCCCAGTTCGTGGATGACGACGAGAACGAGGAGGAGGCCGATGAACGGCAATGCCGACTGGGCGATCGCCCCGATATCGAACCCGACGAGAAATACCATTAGCGCGTTGCTCCCACACGGATGCGGCTGGCGACGCCACGAGCCCAGGCGTCGGCCGCGATAACCGTCTCGATGTCAGGATCGGGTGTTCCTTCGTGTTTCTCCAGCGTCTCTTCGATGATCATAGGGATATCGAGGAACCCGGCTTCGCGGGCAAGGAAACGGGTGACGGCGACCTCGTCGGCGGCGGCCATGACGGCCGGGTAGGTCCCGCCGCGCCTGCCCGCTTCCATGGCGAGGGAGAGACAGGGGAAGCGGGAGACATCGGGCGCACCGAAGTGAAGCGTCCCGATGGCCGCCAGGTCGAGCGGCGGGGCCGGGGGAACGGGCATCCGCTCGGGGTAGGCGAGGGCGCACTGAATGGGGAGCCGCATGTCGGGCACACCGAGCTGCGCCTTGACGCTGCCGTCGCTGAACTCGACAAGGGAGTGAACGATGGATTCGCGGTGAAGCACCACTTCGACCTTCTCCATGGGCACGTCGAACAGCCACATCGCTTCGATGGTTTCCATCCCCTTGTTCATCAGGCTCGCGCTATCGACGGTGACCTTGGCTCCCATGTTCCATGTTGGATGGTTCAGCGCCTGTTCAGGCGTGACGGCGGCGAGCTGGTCGCGGTCGAAATCGCGGAAGGCGCCGCCGCTGGCGGTGAGGAGGATGCGGCGAATCTGATGGTCTTCTTCGCCCCAGAGGCACTGCCAGATGGCCGAGTGTTCGCTATCGACAGGCCGGAGCGAGCCGCCGCCCTTTTCCATGGCCCGGCGGATGAGGTGGCCGGCCATAACGAGGACTTCCTTGTTCGCGATGGCGACCGGGCGGCCGGCGCCGAGGGCTTTCATCGTCGGAAGGAGGCCGGCGGCGCCGGCCGTGCCGACGAGGAGGAGGTCAACGTCGTCGGCAACGGCCATTTCGTCCATCGAAAGCCAGCGCGAGCCGGAAGTATCGATGGAGTCGGCAAGGTCCGCTGACGTCTCCTCGGCGAACGCGTACGCGGGGCGGAACTCGGCCACCTGGCGGGCGAGCAGCTCGGTGTTGCGGCCGGCGGCCAGGGCTACCACTTCGAAGCGGTCCGGCAGCTGGCGGATGACGTCGAGCGTCTGCCGGCCGATGGAGCCGGTGGAGCCGAGGACGGCGACACGGATGGGGCGGGTCATTCGTACCATCCTATCGCCCTGCCTTTCAGCGTGACAGCCGGGGCCGGCCTTCCCTCGCACCGCTATCGCTTCGTCTGCTCGCCGTAGACCACTTCCGGAGTCGGCGCGCCGAGCGTGTTGAAGGCTGCGACGACGGCGCTGACTTCGTTACGGTTGAAGGCGGCGCTGTTCGTAGCGGCCCACTCTTGGGCGGTGGTCACGCCGGTCAACGTGTTCTGGAAGTGGGGGGCGACCCAGCGGGCGAAGAGTTCGTAGGAGCGGTGCATCTTTTCGGCGGGCGCCCATTCGTGGGCGAGGCTGAGGAGGCCGCCGAAGCCGCCGGTCATCTCCCAGATGCGGCCGATGGCCTCGATCGCGTCGTCGGGCGTGCCGATGATGGCGCCGCCGGACTGGGCCATGACCTCGGCGAACTGTTCGGGGTCGCCGGGGAACTCGAAGGCGCGGCCGAGGGTGTCCCCGAAGTACTCTTTCTGCAAGCGATAGGCCTCGATGGAGACGTCTCGATAGGCTTCTTCGCGGGTCTCGGCGATGTAGATCGGGAGCATGAGCCGCCAGTTCCGGCGGTCGGCGACGTGGCCGTTCCTCTCGGAGTGTTCGGTGTACATCTCCCAGACCTGGCTGAGGTCGAGGCCGGCGGGCATGAAGGTTGAGACGTTTATCAGCCCGGCGCCATGCTTTCCGGCGATCGTGGGCCCCGCGGGCGAGAGGGTGGAGGCGACGAAGGTCGGGATCTTCTCCGAATAGAGGGGCGTCTGCAGACGAGACTGGCGGAGATGGATCCAGTCCGACTCGTGCGTCACCTCTTCGCCGCGAAGGAGGGCCGTAATGATGCCGAGGGCCTCATCCATCTGGGGACGCTGGCGGGGTGGGTCGAGGACGAACTGGAAGGCGTCTGAGGGGAGGGCGCCGGGGCCGACGCCGAGCATCACGCGGCCGCGGGTGAGCTGATCGAGGAGGACCATCCGTTCGGCGACGTGGTAGGGGTTGTGGTAGGGGAGCGAGACGACGCCGGTGCCGAGCTTGATGCTCCGGGTTTGGGCGGCGGCGTAGGCGATGAAGACTTCGGGGCTGGAGATCGTCTCCCAGCCGGCGGAGTGGTGTTCGCCAACCCAGGCTTCGTCCCAGCGAAGCTCGTCGAGCCAACGGATGGTGCGAAGGTCGCGTTCGAGGCCGAGGCCGACGTTATCGCCGAGCTTGTGGAAGGGCGCCATGAAGACGCCGAATTTGAGTGCCCAGGGAAGCTGCATTTGTGGTCTCTCCGGTTAATTTCGTGTACTGCGCTCGTGGCGGCCAGCCTTGGGCGTGAGCCGTCGGCAACTTCGTGACGAGCGTCGGGGGGGTTCGGCGTAGCTTATGCGGAGCGACCCAAACGCGCCCGCCGAAGCGGTAAACTGGTGGCATGGCACTGACGATCGAGAGTCCTGAGGCCGAACGGCTAGCGCGCGAACTGGCGGAACGCACCGGCGAAAGCGTGGCGGAGGCGGTGATGACGGCCCTCCGGGCGGAGCTCGCGCGCAAGTCGCCGCCGACAGGGGAGGCGCCCGTAGCCCCCCAACGGAAACGAAGCGCGAGTGAAATCCTGCATGAAAGCGCGCTCCGGATTGCGCGGATGCCCGTGCTCGACACACGCAGCGCGGAAGAGATCATCGGCTACGACGAAAACGGCCTATCGGTGTGAACATCGAGTCCTCGGCCTGGGTAGCGATTCTGCTTCTTGAGCCGCCGCAGGAGCGGCTCCGCGCTGCGATCGAGCAAGCGCCCACACGCATCACCTCCGCCGCGACGGTGTTCGAGGTCAGCATGGTCCTGGATTCGCGGCTGGGACGACGGGCCGTGGTTGAGTTCCAGGAGGACCTCCAGGAGATGGAGGTCACGATCGTTCCAGTCGACGCCCCACAGGCCTGGGCCGCACTCGAAGCCTTCCGGACGTACGGCAAGGGGCGGCATCCGGCGGGCCTGAACTTCGGCGATTGCTTCTCCTACGCCCTGAGCAAGGTGACTGGGCAGCCGCTCCTGTTCGTGGGCGACGACTTCGCGCGGACGGACATCGCGGCGGTCTCGTGGTAGCGCGGGTACACTGAGGGCGTGTTCATCATCGCCGACGGAAACAACCTCGCCTGGGCCGGGTTCCACGCGCTTCGCCGCTTCATGGCTTCGGAAACGCCGGAGGAGAAGACGCGCTGCGCCCTTGTCGGGCTGACGCAGAGCGTGATCGGCCTGGCCGTGCGTGGGGGCGAACCGCCGGAGCCCGGGGCGCCGGGCGCGACCGCGAAGAAGTACGCGGGGCGGGTGACGCGGCTGGCGGTGGCGTTCGATCACGGCCGCCCACTCCGCCGCCGGATCGTCTGGCCGAGCTATCAGACGGGCCGGGAAGGCGACCCTTCGTTCATCGGGAACGAGGGGTTCGTGCTCGAAGCGATCGCCCAGTTCCGGGAGATGGCGGCACTGCTCCCCGTCGAGGTGTACCGGGGGGAGAACACGGAGGCGGACGACCTGATCGCCCATGCGGCGATTAACGCCGAGGGCGCGGTACGGATCGCTTCAACGGACCGCGACTTCATGCAGCTCATCGACGAACGAATGACCATCTATTCCCCCGTGAAGCGGGCGGTCATCGATGTTTCGAACTTCGACGAGTTCGCGGCGCCGAAGACGGCGGACAAGACGCCAATCGTCTTCCCGCGGGAACGCTACCTTGACTACCGGGTGGCGAGCGGGGATACGAGCGACGACCTGCCGGGAATCCCGGGTCTGGGGACGATCGGGGCGGCGCGGTTGTTGGCGGCCGCTCCGCTCGACGCCTACCTGGAGGACCCCCCGCTGGCGGCGAAGGCGCTCGGGCGGTCGAACATCCGCCTGCTGGCCGCACTGAAGTACGAGGCGCGGGAGATCGTGGCACGGAATCGGGTGCTCATGGACCTGCGAGCGGCGGCGGCCCGGTACGATTCGCTGGACGGGATGACGACGGCCGGGACGTGGGACCGGGAGGGATTCCGGGCATGGATGAAGGACCAGCGGATCGCCGGGCTCGATGTGGACGCGGCTACACGGGCGCTGGACGCCGTGGCCGCCGGACCGCTGCCGGTGACCGCGCCGGAAGCCGAGCAGGGCCAGCTCTTCTGACGTTGGTCCATCGGCGATGTACGCTTTGTGAAGCGGGCGATTAGCTCAGTTGGCTAGAGCATGCCGGCAGCGCTGCGGGCGCGCGGTCCAACGCCATGCCGAACAGGCCCAGCAGCAGCGACGCCCGGGCAATGGCCTGGAGCTTGCCGTCCAGCGTGTA
>JANMTH010000737.1:0-3996 GCA_031390305.1 Thermoflexaceae bacterium | reverse complement strand
CTTTCGCGGCCCCGGCGTTCGCAGTCCCCTCGCGGGCGAGCGCCGCGTGTCCGCCGCCGGCTTCCGATTGGCTGAGCAAGGTCGCGGCGGCGCTTCGCGAGATCGAGGATCGGCGCTACGGCAAAATCGTCCTCGCGCGGTCGGCTTTGGCCGCCGCCCCGGCGCCCTTCGAAACCGGCGAAGTCCTCACCCGGCTCGCCGAGCGCTACCCCCAATGTTTCATCTTCAAGTACCGCGAGTCCGGTGCGGATTGGCTGGGCGCCAGTCCCGAGCTGCTCTGCTCGGTTCAGGACGGCGCCGTCCGTGCCGCCAGCCTCGCCGGCTCCCGGCCTCGGGGCGCCACCGAAAGCGACGACCGCCGTCTTGAGGAGGACCTCCTCGCTTCCCCGAAGGAACGCGCCGAGCATGCCTTCGTCAGCCTCGCCATCGGCGAAGCCCTCGCCCCGCTCTGCGATGGGCTCTCCGCTCCCGAGGTTCCCTCCGTCATGAAGATGGCGAACATCCAGCACCTCTACACGCCCCTCGCGGGCAGGCTCCGTCCCGGGTTCGACCTCCTCGATGTCGTCGGCCGCCTTCACCCAACACCGGCCGTCGGGGGCTGGCCCCGTGCCGAGGCGCTCGGCGCCATCGAACGCCTCGAAGGGATGGACCGCGGCTGGTACGCCGGGCCTATCGGCTGGTTGGATATGCGTGGCGATGGCGAGTTCGCCGTTGCCCTCCGTTCCGCCCTGGTCACCGGTTCGCGCGCCCGTCTCTACGCCGGAGCGGGGATCGTCGCCGGTTCGGACCCCGAAGAAGAGTACGCCGAGACCGAGGCGAAGCTGCGGCCCCTCCGTGAAGCCCTCGAGGCCGGCACAGGTGGCTGAAGTGGCCAGCGCCGCCGCCGCCCGCGCTTTCGTGCGGGAACTCGTGGCCGCGGGCGTTACCGATGTCTGCATCACGCCCGGTTCGCGCTCTACGCCGCTGACGGTGGCCTTCGCCCGTCACCCCGGCATCCGCCCCTGGCTCCATATCGACGAACGTTCGGCCTCGTTCTTCGCCCTCGGCCTCGCCCGTGCGAAGGGCATCCCGGTGGCGCTCGTTTGTACCTCGGGCACGGCGGCCGCGAACTACTACCCGGCCGTCGTCGAAGCGAACCTCTCCCGCGTCCCACTCATCGTCTGCACCGCCGACCGGCCTCCACGCCTCCGCGATGCTGGCGCCGACCAGACGATCGCCCAGGTGGGGATGTTCGGGCCGAACGTGCGTTGGGCGGCGGATCTTCCGGTGCCGGTGGGCCTTGCCGGCGAAGACGCCGCCGTGCGCGCCTCGGCGGGGCGCGCCGTGCGGACGGCGATGGGTCCCCTGGCCGGGCCCGTCCATCTCAACCTCCCCTACGAAGAGCCGCTCATCGACATCGCCCCCGCGCCGGAGCCGTATGCCGCCCCCGCCGTTCTCCAGCGGCCCGTCATCGCTCCCGATCGCGAGGCCGTGCGCCTGGCGGCCGAGACGCTTCGTTCGGCCCGGCGCCCTCTGCTCGTCGCGGGCCCGGAGACCGGACAGCTCCCGGCTGCGGAGATCGCCGCGTTGGCCGCCGCGCTTGGCGCGCCCATCCTGGCCGATCCGTTGAGCGGCCTTCGCCAGGGTGCCCACGACCGTTCCGACGTCCTTGATGCTTACGACGCCTTCCTCCGCGATCCGCGCGCCGATCGCGGACGCCCCGATGCTGTCGTTTGGTTTGGCGGTGTGCCCACCTCGAAGGCCCTGAACACCTACCTCACCGGCTCACGGGGGATTCCGCACGTGTTCTGCGACGCCTGGGGCTCCGTCCGCGACCCCTCGGCGCTGGCTACACATGTAATTTCTGGAGACGCCCGGCTGACCGCCCTGGCCCTGGCCGAACTGTCGCATCCAGCCACGGCCGAGCCCGGCTGGCGAGAGGGCTGGCTGGCGCGCGATCGAAGGGCCCGCGCGGCGATGCGGGCGGCGGCTGAGGGCTTCAGCGAGCCCTTCGAGGGCCGCGTGGTCACGGAACTTCAGGGCGCACTGCCCGAAGGCGCCTCGATCGTTGTCGGCAACAGCATGCCCATCCGTGACCTCGATGCCTTCCTCACCGCCAGCGAGCGGACGGCCGAATTCATCGGCAACCGTGGCGCTAACGGCATCGATGGCGTCGTCTCGACGGCTCTCGGAGTCGCCGCGGGCCGCGGACACGCCTACCTCGTGATCGGCGACCTCTCGTTCTATCACGACATGAACGGGCTCTGGGCGGCGAAGCGTCACGGGCTCGACCTCACGGTCGTGCTCGTGAACAACGACGGCGGCGGCATCTTCCACTACCTCCCCCAGGCCGCCCATAGCGACGTCTTCGAAGCGTGGTTCGGCACGCCAGCCTCGCTCGATTTCTCGCTCGCGACTCGGATGTACGGTGGCGCGCACACGGTCGCCGAGGAATGGGGCGCCTTCCGCGAGGCCATCCGCCCGGCTCCCGGAGCCGGCCTGCGCGTCGTCGAGGTGCGAACAGACCGGACTCGGAACGCCGCCATGCATCGGGAGGCGTGGGCCCTCGCGGGCGAAGCCGCCTGGGGCGCGGGGACACCGAAATGAAAGTCGAAACAACCCCCGGGTTCGCGTTGGACGTCGAGATCGCCGGCCACGGAGCCGCCCTCGTGATCCTTCATGGTTTCACCGGCTCCGGCGGCTCGTGGGGCGATTTCGGCGAGTTACTGGCCGCATCGTTCACCACCGTGCGGATCGACATCGCCGGCCACGGGCGATCGGACGCCCCGGCCTCGCTCGATCATTACCGCATGCCAGCGGTGGCCCGCGATCTTGTCGCGGCCGTGGCGAAGACCGGATTCGACCGCGCCCACTGGCTCGGGTACTCCATGGGCGGCCGGACGGCCCTCCACGTCGCCGCCGCCCATCCTGGTGCCGTCGAGCGGATGGTCCTCATCGGCGCTTCGCCGGGGATCGCGGACCGCGCCGAACGCGAGGCGCGGGTAGCGGCCGACGAATCGCTCGCCCGCCGGATAGAGGACGACGGTATCGAGGCCTTCGTGGACTATTGGGAGAACATCCCGCTCTTCGCCTCGCAACGGCGCCTGGCGGCCCCGCTGCGAGCGCGGATCCGCGCCGGCCGTCTCGCCTGCGCTACGCTTGGCCTGGCGAACAGCCTCCGTGGCATGGGCGCCGGCGCCCAGGAGCCGCTCCACCAGGCGCTTGCCGGAATCGACCTGCCCACGCTTTTGCTTGCCGGGAGCGAGGACAGCAAGTACATGGGGATCGGCGCCTCGATGGCGGCCGCCATGCCACGGGCGCGATTTCTGGCCGTGACCGGGGCTGGCCACGCCGCCCAGGTCGAACAACCAGAGTTCTGCGCCGGCGCCATCACCGCGTTTCTCAGGGAAGGAGAGCAATGACCATCAACTGGCAGGAAGTCCAGGCCTACGAAGACATCATTTTCCAGAAGATCGACGGCATCGCCCGGATCAGCATCAACCGCCCTCAGGTGCACAACGCCTTCCGCCCGAAAACCGTCCACGAGCTGATCGACGCCTTCCAGCGGGCCCGCCACGACCCCGAGATCGGCGTCATCCTGTTCACTGGCGAGGGCGGCCGCGCCTTCTGCTCGGGTGGCGACCAAAAGGTCCGCGGCCACGGCGGATACGTCGCGGAGGACGGCGTCGCCCGCCTCGATGTCACTGACCTCCATATGCTCATCCGCTCCATCCCGAAGCCCGTCATCGCTCTCGTGGCCGGCTGGGCGATGGGCGGCGGACAGGTGCTCCACGTCATCTGCGACCTTTCGATCGCCGCTGAGAACGCCCGCTTCGGCCAGACTGGCCCGCGTGTCGGGAGCTTTGATGGCGGCTTCGGAGCGATCCAGCTCGCCCGCCTCGTCGGACAGCGCAAGGCCCGCGAGATCTGGTTCCTCTGCCGCCAGTACGACGCGAAGCAGGCGCTCGAAATGGGTCTCGTGAACGCCGTCGTGCCGCTCGAGAACCTCGAGGCCGA
>JANMTH010000707.1:0-7955 GCA_031390305.1 Thermoflexaceae bacterium | reverse complement strand
GCGGCGTTGAGCCACACGTTCAGCTATCAGAACTCCAAAGGTACGCAGTTCACCGACCGGATCGACCTTGTTTTGAACCACCTCCTCGTGCATTCGGCCCAGTACCGCGGAGAAGCGGCCGGCTTCGCGATCGCCGCCGGTGTGGCTGTGCCGGACCTCGACCTGATCTTCTGGCACCGCAACGGCAGCCCGGCGGCGGCCGGGCTTGCCCGGGCCCGGCGCACGTTCGGCAAGCCGCCGCTCTCGCATTAGAGACGGCGCGACTCACTCGCCGCCGCGTCTCCGGAACTGCCCGGGCGTCACGCCCATCTCTTTGCCGAACGCTGCGACGAACGCGCTGGTGCTGGCGTAACCGGTGGCCAGCGCCGCCTCGGTAACCTGCCATCCCTCGCCAAGCAGTTCAGCCGCGCGGAGGAGTCGCAACCTGCGCCGCCACTCGGTGAACCGTAGCCCGGTCTCCTCCTGGAAGAGGCGCTGGACCGTGCGTTCGCTTGCGGCGGCGTCCCGGCTGAGTTCCGCGAGCAGTGCGCTGTCGCTCGGATCGGCTCCCAACCGCTCGGCGATTGCTCGTGCCCGCCCATCGACCGGCACGGGAAGCGAGAGCGGGAGACGGGGGGCGCGTGCCAGCTGGTCCAGCAGGATGCGGATGTAGCCCCGGTGCAGCCCATTCCCGCCCTCCAGCGCGCCGACCGCTACGACCTCGACAATCAGCGCCCGGAGAAGCGGCCCGACATCGATCGCGAATGGCTCGCTGAGCGCGGCGAGCCGCGAAAGCCGGGGAGAGAGGTAGAGCGTCCGCATCGCGAACGCCCCGACCCCCGCAATCTCGTGTTCAACGGCCGCCGGAGCCATCACCGCCCGGGCCGGCGGCACAACCCATTCGCGGCCCGCCATGGTCACCCGCATCACTCCGCTGCTGGCGAACACGAGCTGGCCCCACGGGTGGCGGTGAGCGGCGATCCGGGCCGCACGTGGGTAACTCGTTGCCAGGCTCCGGACCTCGATCGCCATCAACCGTCCACACTTTCGTCGGAAGCCGGGCTTCCCTACACGTGTCCCGCGTCGTACTTCATCGCGCCTACCCGGTTCCCCTCAGGGTCGATGAAGTAGACGAGGTTTCCCACCCCTTCGATTCGGAACTCAGCCATATCGATCTGCCCGCCGTTGGCCTCGACGGCCGCGACAATCGGGGCGAGGTCTTCGACGCCGATGGTGCATTCGAAGGTGCGGTTCCCCATTCCCGAAAGCGGCGTTCGGCGTGCCTGGAGCGCCCCGCCGACACCCGGGTCGTCTGGCGTTCCCGTGTGGATGCGATAGAAGTCCGGTGGGCCCCAGGCCTCGAAGCGCCAGCCGAAGACCCGTTCGTAGAACCGCCGTGCCCGTTCAACGTCGTCGGCCTCTATTGCGAAGTGGCGGATGTTGGCAGCCATCAAGCTGGCCTCCGTGTGGGTTGCTGAAAGAATACCGTGGGCTGAACGCGCCGTCTGTCGATAGGATGGCGAATCGTGTCGCGCAGCCGTCAAGCAGGACTACTGGCCCCGCGCGGCGGCCGGATCAGCGCCTCCTGGGTGACGCTGACGACGCGCCTGCCCTCGGGCGTGTAGATCGCGCCCGTGACCAGCGACCGTCCGTTCCGCCCCACGGAACTCTCGCTCCGGTAGTGCAGCCAGCCGTCCCAGTGGGCCGGTTCGTGGAACCATATCGCATGGTCCAGGCTGGCGCGCATCCCCTGCCGCTCCCCTTCGTCTCCCCAGAATGCCACCGTGCTGATCAGGCCGTCGTCGCTGATCCAGGTGAGGAGGGCGGTGTGGAGGAGCCGGTCCTCGGGCATCGACCCCTTCGGCCGCATCCAAAGCGAGCGCCAGGGTTCGCCGTTCGCGGCATCCTGCCCGCCCAGCCGCTCATGCCGCTGTTCGACCGGGTTCTGCGCCAGCCACCGGCGGTCCTCGTCGTCTCCGCGCTTCATCGTCCACTCACCTTCGAGGTCGCGGAGCGCCTCTGGCGGTGGCGCCCCCGGAGCCGGCCGCTGGTACTCGTCGCCCGGCTCAAGGCTGGCGAAGCTCGTCGAGACGCTGAAGATCGCCTCGCCGGACTGGTAGGCGACGACATCCCGCGAGGTGAAGCTGCGGCCGTCCCGGATCCGATAGACGGAGTAGCGAATCGGCGCGTTGTGGTGGCCCGGCCGCAGGAAGTAGGCATGGAGGGAATGGAGGTACTTGTCCGGCGCCTCCACCGTCCGGCCCGCCGCCATGACCGACTGGGCGGCGATCAGGCCGCCGAAGAGGCGGTCCTTCCCCGGCCCTGGCGAACCGAGGAAGAGGTCGCGGTCGAGCTGTTCGAGCTGGAACTGCTCGAGCAGGCGGGTGAGAGGGTCCGGAGCATCTGCCATGGAGAGCTATCGTACGGGACCGGCCAGGCGGACGCCGGACGTAGTTCGCTGGACGGTTGGCCAGCAAATCGGACACCGGAACAGGACCTCGCGTACAATGCCGCTCCACGCCCCGGCCGCCGCGCGTGCCAGCCGGACGATTTCACCCGGAGGACCTTCAATGGGCAAGCCCACGAACGACGACTACACCTCTATCCGCCGCCTCGCCGAACGCTACGTCGATGCCGTCAATCGCTTCGATGGCGACGCCTGGGGCCAGACCTGGGCGGTCGATGGCGTCTGGGCGGTCGGCCAGACCTATACCGGCCGCGAGGCGATGGTCGCCGCCTGGACGGGGATCATGGCGAGCATCCCGAACGTCTACATGCACGTCTATTCCGGCGTCATCGACGACGTGACCGGGGACAAAGCCTCGGGCCGCTGGTACATGGGCGAATTCCTCAACCTGCCAGGTGGCGCACGCTCCATGAACTCGATCTGCTATTACGACACCTACACGCGCCTCGATGGCGAGTGGTACATCCAGACGCGGAAGTTCGAAGCGCTCTACCGCGGCCCCGCCGATCTGAGCGGCGAATTCTTCAAGCTGCCGAAGGCGTAGCGATTCGACCAGGCCACTCCAACCTGGCTTCGTGGGTCCCGTTCACAGTCGTAGCCTCCCCCTCGCCCGCGAAGCAGGAGTCGGGAGAGGGGGCCGGGGGGTGAGGGCAGAGCCGGCGACGGCGAGGGCGGCGGCGGGAGCGGGGATCGGGTCGCCGTGCAAGAGGTGTGACTCGAACCAGGCGGCCATCGCTTCCTGGAGGTTCTCCAGCGCTTCGACCGGTGTGTCGCCGTCCGTGAGACACCCCGGGAGTTCGGCCACGCTGGCAACGTACCCTTCGGCCGGACTTCCCCGCACCACGCGGTGGTAGGGGAGGTCCAGCAGGCGAACTATCTCGAACTCGGCTTCGTCAGACATCGTCTCCAACCTCCCGCGTGATATCGAGCACGTCCCGTACGTAGGGCGCCCTGACGAATGGTACCCGACGCGGGACGGAAATGTGGCGGCCGGTCGCGTCACGGAAGATGTGATGGCTTCCGCGGACCGAACTCGGATCGAACCCGCTCAGCCGAAGCAGACGCTCCAGCTCCGTAAACCGGACCGCGTTAGGCCGTGGCTACATCCCGAACCTGTTGACCGACCTCAAGACGCTCCAGCTCCGTAAACCGGACCGCGTTAGGCCGCTGCGCGAGCTGCCGGCGGAGCTCCTGTCGATTCACGCTTGGGCACCCTTCAGCGCCTCCGCCGCGGCCGCGCGGACTCGCGTCCCAAGCGGGTAACCGACGTACTGCGTGAGGAAGATGGTGATCTCCTCCATGTCTTCTTTCGTCAGGTCGCCCTTGGCCAGGCCGGCGGAGAGCTGCAACCGCAGGATGCTGTCGATCCCGTGGGCGGCGGCGACGCCGATGATCATCAGCCGTCGGTCGCGGATCGAGAGTCCTGGCCGCTGGTAGACGCCACCGAAGAGGTCGCGATACATGATCGCCTCGAAGTCGGTCGGGTTTTCGGCGGCCTTGAAGGGGTAGACCTCTTCGAATTTCGCTTTGCCGCGTTCCAGAGCGTCGTCAGTAGCCACGTTTTGTCACCTCACCCGTGGGATTCTACGCACGTTCCTCCATCGTTGCTGACACTTCGGCGCCGGGCGCGGATTAGATTCCTAGGCGTGCTGCTGCCTCAGACGGCGTGACGATGACGATTCCCTGAAACTGGCGAAGTACGAGCAGGTCCTTGTCTCCCGTAACGATGGCGTGAACCCTTCCTCCCACCGCGGCTCCCAGGACGGCCAGGTCATCGAGATCGCGGAGCGCCGGGACCGAAACCGATGCTGGCGTTACGCGTTCACACAGGCGCTGATATCGGGCCAGAGCGGCTTCGGGCGTTAGCAGGTTCTCGCTGAGCCGTTGTTGGAATTGCGGTCTCGCAAGCACGTCTTTGAGTTCGTCGAGGAGTTCTTGAGACGTGAACAGGGCGACACGGCCTCCTCGAGCGGCGTCCAAAATGAAAGCAGGCGCGCCAGACCACAACAACGCCGAAAGTGCCACGTTGGTATCAAGCAGGAGCCAGAGCACGACGCCTTCGCTCAGCCCGAACGGCCTTGACTTCCGCAATCACCTCGTCGTCGCTCATCGGCTCGCCGAAGCCGCCAGCGTCTCGCAATGCGAAGAACTCGTCATCGGTCCGTTCGTCGAGGGCCGCCCGAATAGCCCTGGACAACGGCTCCGGTTCCAACAGTCCGCAGGACCGGGCACGCTCCGCAACCTCTCGCGGGAGCCGCACATGCACATCGACCAGCCCGGAACTTTCCATGATGCCGATGATACCAGACAAGGTCCGCGCCCGTGGCCCTCCCCCGCGATCTGTGCCACACTCCGCCCGCCCCAAGGAGGCGAGCCGTATGGCCGACGAAATCGACGGAACTACCCCGAAGTACCTGCGCGACAAGTACGCCATCATCGGCGTTGGCGAGACGCCGTACACCCGAGGCATGGGCCGCACCACGCGCTGGATGGCCACCCAGGCCGTCCGCAAGGCGATGATCGACGCCGGCATCCAGAACACCGAGATCGACGCCATGCTCAGCTACCAGGCGAACGACTCGGTCGCTTCGACGACAGTCGCCGGGGACCTCGGCATCCGCCTCAACTTCTACATGGACGTCATGGGCGGCGGTTCGAGCACGGAGGCGCTGATCGGCATCGCCATCGGCATCCTCGAAGCCGGGATGGCGAAGACGGCGGTCATCTTCCGCTCGATGAACGGCTTCACCGCCGTGCGCATGGGTGGCTCCGGGCGGGCTGGGAGCGGCCTCAGCGGCGGCGCCCTCCACTCGGCCCTCTACGGCATCACGAGCCCGGCCCAGATGTTCAGCCACACCTTCATGCGCCATATGTACGAATACGGCACCACGCCCGAGCAAGTCGCGATGGTCAAAGTCCACCATAGCCGGCACGCCGCCAACAACCCCAAGGCCTACTACAAGACGCCGCTGACCGTCGAGGACGTCGTCAACAGCCGGATGATCGTCAAGCCGCTCCACCTCCTCGATTGCTGCGTCGAGACGGACAACGCGACGGCGATCATCGTCACCTCGGCCGAACGCGCCGCGAGCTACCGTCAGAGGCCCGCCCGAATCCTCTCCGTCGTCGGACGATGCACGAAGCCGCGGGGCGACCAGCATTACGAAGCTGGCCCGATCACGCGCGTCGCCGGCCACTACGCGAAGCGGATCCTCTGGCCGAACGCTGGTGTCGGCCCCGAGGACATCGACCTCACCGGCTCATACGACGCGTTCACCTTCACGACGATGCTCCAGCTCGAAGCCTACGGCTTCTGCAAGGAGGGTGACGGCGGCGTCTACGTCAGCGACGGCACGATCGGCCTCGGCGGGAAGCGCCCCAACAACACGAGCGGCGGCCATCTCTGCGAGGGCTACACCCACGGCATGAACATGGTCATCGAGAACGTCCGGCAACTTCGCGGGGATGTCGACGACTACTGTCCCGAGGTCGATGGGAAGCGCCAACACACCTTCGACTACACGCCCGGCGGCCACTGCCGCCAGGTGAAGGACGTCAATATCACCGCGAACCTCGGCTGGGCCAACCCGGCGACGGGGTCGGCCCTCGTCATGCGGCGCGGCTAACCCAAATCGCATCGGCTCGCCCGCCACGCTTACGGAGGAACCACCATGGCAGAAGCTCCCGCCCTCACCGGCTCCTATCTGGGGATGAACGTCTCGGTCAGCGATATCGACCTGGAGAACCTCGAGTACTTCAAGCACTGTGGCCAGCACGACTACCGCCTGCAACAGTGCGTGGACTGCGACCTCCTCCGCTACCCGCCGACGACCGCCTGCCCCTGGTGTACTCAGCCCGAGTCGCGCTGGATACCGGTCGAGGCTCGCGGCGTGGTCTATTCCTACAGCGAAGTCTGGCACGCGATCATGCCCCAGTTCCGTGACCACCTGCCCTACCACCTTCTCCTCGTCGAGCTCGACACCCAGCGCGGCGTGCCGACGGAGCACGAGGCGATCCGCGTCTGGGCGAACCTCGTCGAGGCAGACGGCACGCTGGCAAAGCCCGAGACCGTCCGCGGCGCCGGCGTCGGCACGCGCGTGAAGATCGTCTACGTCGATGTCGGCGAAGGATTCGCGATCCCCCAGTTCTGCATCGACGAGGCCGCACAGCCGTCGGCCCCGTGGCGGTACGCCCAGGAGTGACGGGCCAGCGCCTGCCCTCGAACTCCCCGCCATTTTGAGCTACAGTCCCATCCCATCACCCCAACCGGAGGCCCCATGAAGGTCAGCGTCGATCTCGACAAGTGCATCAAGGCCGGCGAGTGTTACTACAACCACCCGACGCTCTTCAAGGTCCAGAAGGACGGCTTCCCGACGGTCCTCTCCGAGGAGCTGATCACGGCCGACCAGAAAACCGAGGCCCAGGCGGCCGTCGATGTCTGCCCGGCCCAAGCCATCAGTATCCAGGCTTAGGCAGGGTTCATCGCCAAATCGCCAGGAGCGTCCGGATGATCGCGGGTTCAGTCAGCGCTCCTCTGGCGGTAGCGCCGCCTACCCGAGATCCATCCGCTTTCTCCTTGGCGATCTTTGCGTCTTGGCGTTTCAAGATCGCCCGGCGTTTGAAAACCGCCCGGCGAATCAGAACGGCCTAACCGCGCGGCAACCCCAGGCCGCGCGTCGCGATGATGTTGCGCTGTATCTCACTCGTCCCCGCAGCGATCGTTGATGGCACCGTCCGCATGTAGGCGCGCCCAAACGCTCCCCCGATCGGCGCGCCCGGATCCGCCGCGTCGATCCGGAGCGAGGGGAGGCCCATCATGCGCATGCCGAAGTTCGCGATCACTGGCCGAGCTCGCTCCCGAAAGCCTTCGACATCGAGGCCTCGTGGTTCGGGATCTTCCCGCGGCTCTGCATCCACACGACCTGGTAGCTGAGGAAGCGGCTGACTTCGACCGCGACGCGCAGGTCGGCCAGGCCGTTGCGGACCGCGTGGTCGTTCGAGAGCCGTCCCGAGGAGCCGTCGTTCGCCCGCGCATACCGTGCCAGCTGTTCGATCTGGCGGCGGCCGCTCGCCGACCACGTGACGCCCGAGCGTTCGAAATCGAGCAGCGTCGTGGCGACGTACCAGCCACGGTTCTCTTCGCCCATCATGTTTGCCGCTGGCACGCGGACGTCTTCGAAGAAGACTTCGTTGAATTCGTGATCGCCGAGCATGTTGACCAGCGGGCGGACGGTAATGCCGGGAGTCTTCGCGTCGATCAGGAAGTAGGAGATGCCGCGGTGCTTGGGCGCGTCCGGCGCCGTCCGCGTGAGCACGTGGAACCAATCCGCGTGGTGTGCGCCGGAAGTCCAGATCTTCTGGCCGTTCACGACGAAGTCATCGCCGTCGCGGATCGCGCGGGTTTGGAGCGAGGCGAGGTCGGAACCGGAGCCCGGCTCGCTGAAGCCCTGTCCCCAATGGACGTCGCTATTGGCGATCTTTGGCAAGTGTTCGCGGCGCTGCTCTTCGG
>JANMTH010000653.1:0-2670 GCA_031390305.1 Thermoflexaceae bacterium | reverse complement strand
GCTCACTTCGCCCGGGCTCCCGCCTCGCTCACTCATGCCTCATCCCTCATGCCTTTCGCCTCTGTACGGTGCCGGCAGCCGCGTGCTCCGCAGCCGGTCCAGTTCCGCCCGCAGAAGGTCGATTTCGGCCTGCAGCATCCGCATCTGCTCGTTCATCCGCAGGATGACTTCCACCCCGGCGAGGTTCACGCCGAGCTCGCCGATCAGCCGTTGCGCCTGGCGGATCCGCTGGATGTCGTCGTTCGAATACATCCGGATCCCGCCTGCCGTCCGCCGCGGCTCCACCAGCCCCGCCCGCTCGTAGTAGCGCAGCGATTGCTGGTGCATCCCCACCAATCGCGCCGCGATCGAGATGACGTAGATCGGGTCCGCACCCGCGACATCACCGTCTCCTTCCCCAGCCCGGCCTACCATCGCGTCAACTCCTTGCGTCGATGTGCGCCCCGGCGCCCTCGCGGAGCGCGCGCAGGTCTTCGAAGAGCCGCCGCTCCTCCGGCGTCAGCCGCTCCGGCAACAGCACCCGCACCCGTGTTATCAGGTCACCGCGCTGTCCCGGCGTGCCCAGCACCGGCATCCCCTTCCCGGCGAGACGGATCTGCCGGCCGTTCTGCGTCAATTCCGGAACGCGCATCGCGATCCGTCCATCGATCGTCTGCACCTCCACCTCGCCCCCGAGCACCGCCTCCGTAAACGGCACCGGAACGTCGAGCAGCAAGTCATCGCCGCGCCGCTCGAAACGGCTGTGCGCCAGCACCGTCACCACCAGGTAGAGGTCACCATTCGGCCCACCGCCAACGCCCGGACGGCCTTCCCCCGCCACCCGCACACGTGAACCGGTCTTCACCCCCGGCGGCGCCTTCACCTCCAGGCGGCGCTCTCGCGTCACCTGGCCCATACCCTCACAGGTGTGGCAGATAGCGCCGGCCACATCACCCGAGCCGCCGCAGATCCGGCACGTCTCCGCGCCCTGGAGCCGGATCGTCCGCGTCGTTCCCCGAAACGCCTCTTCCAGCGAGACCTCGACCGGCGTCTCGATGTCCTGTCCCCGGCGGCTCGCCGGTTGCCCTCGCGGCCCCCCACGCTCGCGCCGGAAGATCTGATCGAAGATCGATCCGAAGTCGCCCGCCGCCGCGCCATCGCCCATTTCCGCGCCCGCCGGCCCATTGCGGGCCCACGATCCCGCCGATTGCCGCTTCTGCGCCTCCTCGATCTGGTCGGCGTGCTCCCAGCGATCACCGTACTTGTCGTACTTCCGCCGCTTCTCCAGGTCCGAAAGAACCTCGAACGCGCTGTTCATCTCCTTGAACTTCGCCTCGGCGGCCTTGTCGTTCGGGGCAACGTCTGGGTGGTACTTGCGGGCAAGTTTCCGATAGGCCGCGCGGACTTCTTTCTCCGTCGCGTCCTTTTTCACGCCCAGGGTGTCGTAGAGGTTCTTCGCCATCGCCTTAACCGTAGCAGCCCTCCCCGGACCTGCCAAGTGACTTGTAGAGAAACTCTTATAACTTAATTGGCAGACTAGCTCGATGTCGCTTGGGAGATCTCATCGCCCGTCACCACCATCTCGTCTCACCAGCTTCTCCGGCCTTTCCCGTCTCTTAACGCTCCCACGGGAACCATTCGCCCACCGTTTACGTCACTCCTTCATCGGGGCATCGCGCCTTCGATGGAGGGGACCCATGAACAGCCACACACTTCGCTTCGCCGCCCTCGCCGTACTGGCCATCGCCGCCATCTCCTTCGCCGCCTGCGGCGGCGGCGACGACGACGACAGCGCCCCGTCCTCCGCTTCTGACGTTCTCTCCCTCGACGAGCGGGTGGCCCCACAGGGCACGGCCGCCGCCTCGAAACCGGCCGGCGCCTTGGCCGTCACGCAGTCCGAAACCGGCGCTGGCGCCGGCGGCGCGCCCGCCCTCGCCGGCCAGTTCGAG
Organism: Thermoflexaceae bacterium; assembly: GCA_031390305.1. Classification (GTDB taxonomy): domain Bacteria; phylum Chloroflexota; class Dehalococcoidia; order Tepidiformales; family Tepidiformaceae; genus JANMTH01. The sequence continues at coordinate 742 of JANMTH010000653.1, read as the reverse complement.
CGCAAGGTCATCCTCAACGCCACCCTCCAGCTCGATGTCCCCAACGTCGGCCAATCGTTCAGCGACGCCGGACGCATCGCCCAGTTGGTCGGCGGGTACGTCGAAAAGTCCACCTTTACGGCCATCGCCGAAGGCAAAGCCGACGGCCCACGGGCTGCCACCCTCACCCTCCGCGTCCCCGCCGCGAACTACCAGGATGTCCTCGCCAGCCTGCGCGGGCTGAACGGCGCGAAAGTCCGCCAGGAGGGCTCCCAGTCCAGCGAGGTAACCGAACAGTACACCGATCTCCAGAGCCGCCTGCGCACCCTCGAACGGACGGAGCAGCAGTACCTCAAGCTCCTCGAACAGGCCAGGACGATCGACGAAATCCTCAAAATGCAGGATCGCCTCGACGCCGTCCGCACCCAGATCGAACAGATCCAGGGCCGGCTGAACGTCCTCGACCACCTGACCGACCTCGCGACCATCGACGTCTCCCTCGCCACCCCTCCGCTCGCCACGGCCAAGACCGGCGACGGCTCCTCCAGCTTCGGCGAGACCTTCTCCAGCGCCTGGGCGGGCGCCCTGGACGCCGCCCGCGGCCTCTCCCGCGCGAGCGCCGTCATCATCGTCGCGGCCATCTGGCTCGGCATTCCCGCCCTCATCATCGCCTTCGCGGCGCGCACCCTTCGCCGCCGCTCCAGCTCCGCTCACTCTTGAGCGGCGCCGCAGCCGATAGCGGGCTGGCGCACACCCCGCCGCG
>JANMTH010000609.1:0-3720 GCA_031390305.1 Thermoflexaceae bacterium | reverse complement strand
CGATTAATCGCACCTTTTTATGCCGCTCCGGTTTGGCTTTCCGGGATCGTGGCGGCCTGTGGCGTCGCGCCCTCATCCCCCAGCCCCTTCTCCCAACGCGTTGGGAGAAGGGGAGCAGTGCGATAGCTCCTTTCGCGCGGTGCCCGCGCTTTAACCGGTGTCGGGAGTGGTCGGTCGGAAGCCACCGCTTCGGTGTGTGTCGCACAGGAATGCAACGCTAAGCGGCTATCCGCCCTCCGTGAGCTGCTCCGCCAGCATCTGCAGGGCGCGATCGGCGATCTGCTCCATGACTTGCACGCGGGTACCGGGGAAGACGTGCTCCTCCGCTCGGGCGCCGTTTGGCCCGACGACCGCGATGGCGACGCTGCCGACGGGCTTCGGCGAGCGGCGGCTGCCCTGGGGCCCGGCGATACCGCTTTCGGCGATAGCCCACTGGGCGCCGGTCATCTTGCGCAGGGCCTCGGCCGTGGCGGTCACCCACTGGGGACTGACGGCGCCGTGCTCACGGGCGATCTCGCGGTCCAGTTCCATACCCTGGAACTTCGTGGGGCTGGAATAGGGGACGATGCCGTTTTCGAACCAGCGCGATGCCCCGCCGACGCTGAGCATGCGGGCGCTGATGAGGCCGCCCGCCGTGGTCTCGGAGACCGAGACCTTCTCGCCGCGGGCGACCAGGGCCTCGCCGATGGGGGTGGTCAGGGGGTCGTCTTCGTACAGGGGCATCGTTTCTTCTCCGGCAGGCGTTGGGCGCATCGTAGGGATGGAAAGCAGTCCCGGCCAGCCGGCCGATGGCGTAGAACTCATCGCATGAGCGTCAGGCGTTGATCAGGCCGCCGTCGAGGCGGAAGACCTGGCCGGTCACGAAGTCGCTCTCGGCGCTGGCGAGGTAAACGGTCATAGCCGCCAGCTCATCGACATGGCCGGTGCGGCCCACCGGAAGCTGGGCGGCGATCCGCGCTTTTGCCGCCTCGTCGTAGCCGAAGAGGTCGACGCCGCCGGGGGCAATGGCGTTGACGCGGATGCCGAGCGGGCCGAGTTCGCGGGCGAGGGCGCGCATGTAGCCGATCTCGCCGGCCTTGGCCATGCAGTAGTAGCTGTAGCCGGGCATTCCCATCTGGCCGGCGACGCTGGCCATGATGATGATCTTGCCGTAGCCCTGCGCTTTCATCACTGGAATCGCCGCTTCGACCGCGTGGACCTGAGCGCGGAGGTTGCGTTCGACGATCCGGGTCCATTCAGTCTCGCCGCTGGCGAAGGGATCGTTGGGAATGAACCATGTCGCGTTCGCAACGAGCACGTCGAGTTTGCCGAAACGCTCGACGACGGCATGCACCGCCCCGGCTACGGCTTCGCGGTCGAGGAGATGGGCGCCGAGGGCGAGCCCAGCGCTGCCAGCCGTCACGGCGAGAGCGGCCGACCGTTCGGCAACCTCGGGCCTCAGGTGGTTCGCCGCAATTCGAGCGCCTTCGGCGGCGAGCCCTCGGACGAGGGCTTCGCCGGGCAGGTCGCCGACGGCGGTGATGAGGGCGACGCGGTCCTTGAGGCGGTCAGTCATGGCCGGGAGTCTACGCGGCGCGCCGCGTGCTGACGACGCCCCGAACCGAGCTCGGCAATCGGCGATCCGAAACCCCGGTCATCGTTCCACCATGCGGATCCTGCTGGGGGGCGAGAGCCGGGCACAGGTGGCGCAGTGATAGACGACGGCGACGCCGTGGCCGCACTGGTTGTCCACGAGTTCGAGGTCGTGCTCGACGTACTTTTCGCCCCAACGCGAAAGCGCTCCGACGACGGGGCCGAGTTCGTGGCCCTTCGCCGTCAGCAGGTACTCGGCGCGCGGGGGGTGGTCGCTGTAGAAGCGGCGGCTGACGATGCCTTCGCGCTCCATCGTCTTCAGGCGATCGGAGAGGATGCTGGGCGGGATACCCTCGACGGCGTCGCGAAGGTCCGAGAAGCGGGTCCGCCCGCGAAGGAGGTCGCGGACGACGAGCAGCGTCCAGCGGTCCCCGACGAGATCGAGGGTGCTGGCGACGGGGCAACGAACCTTGCGTTCCATCTTTGAATCCTTTCGCCGAATGGCGTATGCTAACAGCGCGGGCAGGTTACTCCAAGAAACATACCTGGTCTGGAGTATGAAGTCACTCTCCGCGTGTGGAGGCCAGCATGCTCGCAACGACGAAGCGGACGCTCTCGGACGCCCTTGATGGGCGCGTGCCGGATGACGCCGCCGCCCTCGCCCTCACCGCGGAGACCGACCTGGCGAGCCTGATGGAGACGGCTGACCGCTTGAACCGGGCGGCGCACCACAACGTCGTCTCCTACTCGCGCAAGGTCTTTATCCCGTTGACGCAGCTCTGCCGTGATGTCTGCCACTATTGCACCTTCGCGAAGCCGCCAGTGCCCGGCCAGCGCGCCTAAATGACGCCCGAACAGGTGTTGGAGATTGCGCGTGCCGGCGCCGCCGCTGGCTGCAAGGAAGCGCTCTTCACGCTCGGCGACAAGCCCGAACTGCGCTACAAGGTTGCCAAGCGTGAGCTCGAAGAGATGGGCTACGCAACGACTATCGAGTACCTGACGGCGATGTCGGCGCTGGTGCTGAAGGAGACGGGCCTCTTCCCCCACGCCAACCCGGGCGTGATGACGCGCGAGGAGATCGCGGCGCTCCGCGAGGTTTCGGTCTCGCAGGGGATCATGCTCGAAAGCGTCTCGGACCGGTTGCACCAGAAAGGCATGGTCCACTACGGATCGCCAGACAAGCGGCCGGCGCCGCGGCTCCAGACGATGCGCTGGGCGGGCGAGCTGCGGGTCCCATTCACTTCGGGCATCCTGATCGGTATTGGGGAAACGCGCCGGGAGCGGATCGAGTCGTTCCTCGCTCTGCGCGCCCTGAACGAGGAGTTCGGCCACATCCAGGAGATCATCGTCCAGAACTTCCGGGCGAAGGCCGACACGAAGATGCACGACGCGCCCGAACCGGATCTCGACGACCTCCTCTGGTCGATCGCCGTCGCCCGCATCATCTTCGGCGGCGAGATGAACATCCAGGCGCCACCGAACCTCAGCTACGACCTCTATCCGCGTCTTGTGGCGGCAGGCCTGAACGACTGGGGCGGCGTTTCGCCAGTCACGCCGGACCACGTGAACCCGGAGGCGCCCTGGCCCGACGTGGAGCGGCTTCGCGAGGCATGTCGGAGCCGCGGGCTCGAGCTCGCCCCACGGCTCCCGCTCTACCCCGAGCACGTCGCCGACCTCGACCGTTGGGCCGACCCTGCCGTCGCACCGACGATCAGGCGCGCCGCCGATGCGACCGGCCTCGCCCGCGAGGATCGCTGGGCACCCGGCGAGCTCGACTCACTCCCGTTCTTGGTAGGTAGCGATCCGCTCCCACTCGAGCTCCCGAGTGCGGAGCTCGGCGAGGACGAGCTCGTCCGGCTCCTCGCCGCGCGCGGCGCCGAGCGGGAACGGGTCTTCGCCGCAGCCGACCGGCTCCGCAGCGAGGTGTGCGGCGACGACGTGACCTACGTCGTCACCCGGAACATCCAGTACACGAACGTCTGCTATTTCCGTTGCGGCTTCTGCGCCTTCTCGAAGGGAAAGCTTGCCGAGAACCTTCGCGGGCCGGCGTACCTCGTCCCGCACGACGAGATCGTCCGTCGAGTGGAGGAGGCCTGGGAGCGTGGAGCCACCGAGGTCTGCCTGCAGGGGGGAATCCACCCGGCGTTC
>JANMTH010000604.1:0-12589 GCA_031390305.1 Thermoflexaceae bacterium | reverse complement strand
TCGCGAACTCGACATCGCCGCCCGCGTCATCGCCGAGGTAGTGGACCCGGCGGCGAACATCATCTTCGGCACCGTCGTCGATCCCTCGGTTGGCGATGAACTCCACATGACCGTGATCGCGACGGGCTTCCCGCCGAAGCGTGACCGGCTCGATGACCCGCGCGGTACCGAGCGGAGCATCGGGGACTTCGGTCTGCCGGGGATTTCGAACATGGAAGACGCAGAACTGCCCGCGTTCCTGAGAAGGAACGTCCGTTCGCTGAACGTCGTTGGGGGGCGTGGGTAGAGAAGTGAAGACAGGCTGAAAGGAGGGACCCATTTAGCCGAGCGCGCTCCGTCCGATAGGGACTGCATCCCCGGAGGTTCCGGGGAAACGGGGGCTTGTTGCATTGGGAGATCGCAACAAGCCCTCTCGCTTTGTGCTCAGTGGAGCGCCGCGGCCGCCGGTGAATCGCCAAGACGCCAAGATCGCCAAGATCGCCAAGGAGATTGGACGGACCGACGGGCTGTGCGGACCGCGAATCGAAGGCTTGGCGCTTCTTGGCCACCTGGCATCCTGGCAATTAAGGATCGCAGACGTATTCGCTCCGCCCGGACTCCATTGGCAGCCCCGCGAGGCGCGCCGGGAGCCATTCGATGAGGAGCGCGTCGATCCGGTCCTTCGCCTGGATGAGCGAGTGACCGGCCTCGGCGAAGAGGACGATCCGTTTCGGCTCCTCCGCCCGCCGGTAGATGTCCTCGCTCGCTTCGTGGCCAAGGATCGTGTCCCCCGTGCCGTGGACCAGGAGGAGCGGCTTCGCCAGCAGGTGGGCCTGGCGGGTGCCGAAGAGCTGTGGCGACATCGAAGCGACAGCCCGCACGATCGGCGCGAGTTCGCCCGCCTTGACGACGACCGCACCGCCGAAGCTGTGACCGACGAGCACGACCGCGGTCGCGCCGATGCCCTTGAGGAACGAGCAGCCGGCGAGGACGTCGGCGACGCATTCGTCGAAGTGGTTCGGCTGGCGGTAGTTCAGGCGGAGGACGGTGATCTGGCGTTCGTTCAAGAGCGTCGCGAGGCGCGGGTAGAGCCGGTCGGCCGGGCCATCGAGGCCGCCCATCGCCCCGCCGACGCAGATGACGGCGCCGCTGCCGCCTTCCACCGGATGGAGCATCCCCTCGATGTCTCCCCGGCTGGTCTGGAGGGCCAGGCGGAACGTACCCGGCAGTTCGCCCGGTTGGGCGCCCACGCGGAGAAGGCGGAGGGTGATCTCCTCCTCGGGCCGTTGTTCGTCGCCGTCTTCGTCATCGGACATGCGCGACACTATACGGGAAGCGCCGAAAGCGCTCAGGCTTGCGGCGCTGGCAGCCTTCCATGCCGCACCGCCTTTGCCACGCCCTCCGTCCCGCCCACAACGGCGAACGGTGCTACCCTCGCTTCCGCAGTATCGCGGAGTGGCGCCGGTGCGCGCCGCGCGGTCCCAATAACAACAGAAGGACACACAACACCCATGACCATTCGTTTCGACGGCCAGGTGGCCCTCGTCACCGGCGCTGGCGCCGGCCTCGGCCGCGCCTACGCTATGGACCTGGCGGCCCGCGGCGCCAAAGTCGTCGTCAACGACCTCGGCGGCGACCCCCACGGCCAGGGCGCCGACGCCGCCGCCGCCCGCAAGGTTTGCGACGAGATCATCGCCGCTGGCGGCGAGGCGGTGCCGAACTTCGACAGCGTCTCCAGCTACGACGGCGGCTTCAACATGGTGAAGACGGCGATCGACACCTGGGGCCGCCTCGATATCGTCATCTGCAACGCGGGCATCCTCCGCGATGTGGCCTTTCACAACATGAACGAAGAGGACTGGGACAAGGTCTTCGCCGTCCACATCAAGGGCTCGTTCACCGTCCTTCGCGCCGCCTGGCCCGTCTTCCGCCAGCAGTCGTACGGCCGCGTCATTCTCACGACCTCGTCATCTGGCATCTACGGACAGTTCGGCCAGGCCAACTACGGCGCGGCGAAGACGTCGATGCTCGGCCTCATGAACGTGCTGAAGCAGGAGGGCCTGAAGTACAACGTCCTCGTCAACACGATCGCTCCCGTGGCCGGCACGCGCCTCACGCAGACGGTCATGCCCCAGGAGATGGTCGATAAACTGAAGCCCGAACTGGTCGTCCCCGCCGTGACCTACATGGTCTCGAAGGAGAACTCGGAGAGCGGGCTCGTGATCGAGGCCGGCGCGGGCAACTTCAACCGGGCCGCGATCGTGAAAGGCCCCGGCATCCGCCCGGGTATGGATACGGAACTCGACGCGGAATACGTGCAGTCGAATTGGCGCGCGATCACCAGCCTCGAAGGCGCCGAGCCGCAGTGGCGCACGGGCCAGTCCGTGAAGGACTTCCTCGCCAGCAAGGGGTAGGCGGGCCGCCAACGCAAAGATTCGAAGGGACCATGACGTCGAAGGGCGCTGCAGGGTTCGCCCCGACAGCGCCCTTTCGTCCTGGCGTTCCTCCGGTCGTTGGCGCTTAGCCCGCCTTGCGGTTGGGCTTCAGGTAGTTCCGGATCGAGGTCGCAAAGTCCTGGGCCTGACCGTCGGGGTAGTAGTCCCTAACGAGGCGCTTGCGGAGTTCGTGGGGGTCGGCGCGGCTCGCTTCGCCGCGGCGGCGAGGAGCGACATGGGCGGTGTCTTCGGCGGCGACATCGCCGCCCGCCGCGCTGAGGAAGTCGAGCGGCCCACGGAACCGATCCGGGTCGAATTCGAGCGAACGGCTGGAGACCTTGACGTAGACCGGGAGGCGTCCGTTCCGGCCGGCCTGGATCGGCCGGTTCCCGACCGCGACGGCGACACGCTCGGCGAAGGCGGCGCCCTGTTCGCCCGTGCACTGCACGAGGATGGTGGCGAAGTGCCGTTCATCGAGCCGGGCGACGAAGTCCGAGGTGCGAGCGAGGCGCTTCAGCGTCTCGGCGGCGTGGAGAATGGCGCCATCACGAGCGCCGACCCCCCAGAGGCTGGCGAGCTCGTCGGCCCGATCGAGCTCGGTCACGCAGACCGTGAGCTGGTGACTGTAGCGATCGACGCGGGCGATCTCGCGGGAGAGCTGCTCGATCAGGAGCTGGCGGTTGGGGAGGCCGGTCTCGATGTCCGTGCGGAGGGCCTCGGTGCGCTTTTCGGCGTATGCCTCCATCGTTCGCTGGCGGTCGATGGCGGCGAAGCGCTGGCCGCGGTGTTCGAGGAAACCGAGCGCGCCGGTGCCCGCAAGAAGGAAGACCGCGGCCGCCGGAGAGACGAATACGGCGACACCCAGTTCCGCCGCGAGGAGGGCTCCGGTGACGGCCATCGTAAGGCGATGGTTGAAGCGCGCGGCCTCGGCTGTTTCGATTCGCCTCTTCTGAGACGGGAGACGGTTCCGGAAACGGAAGGGCAGCGGCATGAGACACGGCCTTGCGGCGCCGATACGGCACGGTTGGGTAGGTCGATTATCGGTCACAGCGCGGTGGACGTGGGTGGACGGGTGGTGGACGGATGGTGAAGGCCGGGGACCGTAATCCCTCACAACGACTCTCACAGCTTCGGACGGCGGCGAACCTCGTCCCCGACGGCCGGGCAGCCGTAGCTGAGGCGCGAAGCGCCGTTCCGTTTGCGCGGCCATCCGGCCGGGTGTAGCGTTACCCTTAACACACCACAGGCATGCCGCTGGGGGGGCCGAAAGGCTGAGAGTTCCGCGAGGGACAACTCCAGGAACCTGATCTCGGTAATACGAGCGTAGGGAAGCGGCGTGGATGTTAGCCCGAGGGCGCACCACGTGCTTCTCCCGGGCCGATCCATTTTGGATGAAGCCGGGAGGAGCGTTCCCGGCTTTCGTGTTTTCCGGGCCAGGACGGCAGCCGGGAGCACGCGCGTGATCATCGAAATCCAGGTCCTCCCCAGCCCGCCGGGCAACGCCGCGAACTACTACGCCCACGTCGATGCCGCCATCGCCGTGATCGAAGCCTCCGGCCTGAAGTACGAAGTTGGCGCGCTCGGGACGACGGTCGAAGGCGAACCCGGCGCGCTCTGGCCGCTCCTCCGGGCGGCCCACGAAGCCTGCCTGGCGGCTGGGGCGCTGGGCCTCGTCACCGTCGCCAAGATCGAGGAAGCCGGCCCGGCGCGGGAGCAACCGACGATCGACAGCCTCACCGGGAAGTTCCGGGAGTAGGCGCCGTGCGAACGGCGGCGAACCCCGCCGCTCCGCAATCGGAGCGCCGTGCCGCGCGTAGCGGTGGCGCGCCGCGGACGCTTGCCCGCTGGGCGCGCGACTACCTGCCGGCGCTGCTACTCCTGGCCGGCCTGCTCGGCCTTTGGGAAGCCTGGGTGGCGGCTTTCGATACGAAGCCGTACGTGTTGCCCGCCCCCAGCCGGGTCTGGGAGGCCTTCCTCCAGACGCGCGAAGCTCTCCCCCGGCACATCCGGGCGACCCTCGGTGAGGCGCTTCTCGGGCTCGGCCTGGCCGCGGTCGTGGGCGTCCTCCTGGCGGCGGCCCTGGCACTCGTGCCCTTCGTTCGGCGAGTGCTGTATCCGATCATCGTCGTAACGCAGACGGTGCCGATGGTCGTCCTCGCGCCGCTCCTGATCATCTGGTTCGGCTTCGGGATGACGCCGAAAGTCCTGGTCGTCGCCCTCGTCGGATTTTTCCCGATCGTCGTCAGCACCTACGACGGGCTCGCGAGCGCCGACCGCGAAATGTCGGGCCTGGTCCGCAGCATGGGCGGTGGCCGCTGGGCCGTCTTCCGTTATGTCCTCGTGCCCGGCGCTGTCCCGGCCTTTTTCGCGGGACTGAAGATCGCGGCCGCCTACGCCATGTTCGGCGCCGTCGTCGGCGAATGGGTCGGCGCGCACGAAGGCATCGGCGTCTACATCAACCGTGCGCAGGCCTCGTTCCGAGTCGACCGGGTGTTCGTCGGCGTGGCGGTTATCGCGCTCCTCAGCATGGCGTTATTCGCCGCTGTCCATCTCATCGAACGGGTCACGACCCCATGGAAATTCACACACCGGGAGGAACCACACCAATGACAAACACGAAGAAACGCGCAAAATGGCCGCTGCTCCTTGTCCTTGCACTCGTCGCCGGGCTATCCGCCGCCCTCGCTTGCGGCGGCGAGGACGGTAGCGGCGGGACGCTGACGAAGGTCACCCTGATCCTCGACTACACGCCGAACACCAATCACTCCGGCATCTACCTGGCGAAGGAGAAGGGGTGGTACCGCGACGAGGGCATCGAGATCGAGATCATCGAAGCCAGCGCGGCGGGCGTGGAACAGACGGTCGGCACGGAGAAGGCCGACTTCGGCATCTCCTACCAGGAGTATCTGATCCCGGCCCGCGCCGAAGGCGTGCCGATCGTTTCGGTCGCCGCGATCATCCAGCACAACACCTCGAGCTTCCTCTCTCTCACGGCCGATAACATCAAGCGCCCGAAGGAGATGGAGGGGAAGACGTACGGCAGCTTCGGCGGCGTCCTCGAAGAGGCCCTCGTCAAGAAGATCGTAAGCTGTGATGGCGGCGATCCGGCGAAGGTGAAGTTCGCACCGTACGGCGATGTCGCGGACTACCTCGTCGCGCTCCAGTCGAACGCCTTCGACTTCGCCTGGATCTTCGACGCCTGGGACGGCGTGCGCGCGGATAGCGTCGCGAAGGTGGCGAACAACCGGATCGCCTTCAGCGACCACTTCGACTGCATCCCAGACTGGTACACGCCGATCCTGATCACCAACGAGAAGACGCTCAAGAACGACCGGCCCCTCGCGAAGCGCTTCATGGCCGCGACCGCGAAGGGCTACGAGTACGCCATCGACCAGCCGGCCGAGGCCGCCGAGGCGCTCCTGAAGAACGCTCCCGAGACCGACCCCGCCCTGGCCAGGGCGAGCGCTGAATGGCTCGCCAGCCGCTATGTCGATCGGGGACGCCAGTGGGGGCTTCAGGACCGCGAGATCTGGGTACGGTTCGAAACGTTCCTGCGCGAAGCCGGGCTGTACGACAAACGCGTCGATGTTGGGCCGGCGTATACGAACGACCTGCTGCCCGGGAAGTAGGGGGGACCGAACGGCTGAGGAGCCGCCACCACCAATGACGATCGACGTCCGCGAGTTGACGCATGCCTTCGGCGACCTGCCGGTACTCGCGGACGTCTCGATCGAAGCGGCCTCCGGGTCGTTCGTGAGCCTTGTGGGGCCGAGCGGGTGCGGCAAGAGCACGGTGCTGCGCGTGCTCGCGGGGCTGCTTGTGCCCGATGCGGGCGTGGCGACCGTGGACAGCGTCTCGACCGTCTCACGTCCCGGGCTCGTAGCCTACATGCCGCAGACGGACCTGCTCTTCCCCTGGCGGCGAACGCTGGACAACGCCACGCTGGGGGCCGAGGTGGCCGGCGCCGGCAAGGCGGAGGCCCGCGCCCAGGCCCGCGCGCTGCTCGAACGCTTCGGGCTCTCCGGGTTCGAACGCGCCTGGCCCTCGCAGCTGAGCGGGGGAATGCGGCAGCGGCTCGCCCTCTTGCGTACGTTCCTCATCCCGGCCCGAACGATGCTCCTCGACGAGCCCTTCGGCGCGCTGGACGCCATCACCCGCCGTGAGATGCACGCCTGGCTGCAGGGCGTGATGAGCGCCGAGGTCCGAGGTCCGAGGTCCGAGGGTGGCGATGGAGCGCCTCGCACCTTCCTCTTCGTCACCCATGACATCGAAGAGGCGTTGCTCCTGAGCGACACCGTATACGTGATGAGCCCCCGGCCCGGACGGATAGTGACGCGGCTGGAGGTGCCGTTCGCCCGTCCGCGCGCGCCGGAACTGGTGCTGGCGCCAGAGTTCGTGGCGCTCAAGGCGCGCCTTCTGGAGGCGCTGGCGGCGCGGTAGGGCTGCGTTCGCGGGGACGGTATACTCGGGCGATGCCGATCGACCTCACGCGCCACGAAAAGACCCTCGTCATCACCCTCAACCGGCCCGAGGCGATGAACAGCATCGACCCCGAGATGTACGAACAGCTCGGCGCGGCCTGGAAGCGGTTCGAGGCGGACGACAGCCTCCACGTCGCCATCGTGACTGGCGCCGGCGAGCGCGCTTTCTGCGCCGGACGGGACCTGGTGAAGAGCGCGAAGGACGCGAGCAACGACTGGAGCCAATCGCGGCCAGGCGAACTGCCCGCCGGGCTGCTCACCCCGGAACGGATCTGGAAGCCCGTGATCGCGGCGATTAACGGCCACTGCCTGGCCGCTGGCCTGGCGCTCGCCCTCGGCTGCGACCTTCGCCTGGCGACCCCGAACGCGACCTTTGGGACGATGGCGGCGAAGCGCGGGATCGTCGCCGGTGGCGGACAGACGCAGCGATTAGCGCGATACATTCCCTTCGGCAAGGCGATGGAGCTGATCCTTTTCGGCGAGCGAATGGACGCGGCCGAGGCCCACCGGATAGGCCTCGTGAACCGCGTCGTTGAGCAGGCCCAGCTCATGGACGCGGCCCTGGGCTGGGCAGCGCAGCTCTGCAAGAACGGACCCCTCGCCCTCCGCGCCATGAAGCAGGCCGCGTACGAGGGGGGCCTCGATATGCCCTTCCGCGAGGGCATGCGCCTCGAAGCGCGGCTCTACAACGAACTGATGAAGACTGAGGACGCGGCCGAAGGGCAGCGCGCCTTCGCCGAGAAGCGCGAGCCGGTCTTCAAGGGCCGGTAGCGGCCCTCAACTCCGCGGGGCTGCGTGTACCATGGCACGATGAGCGCCGATCTCGCCTTCTGGAAACGCGTCGTGGACGATAGGTCTGACTTCCTCGAACGAACGGTCGCACTCCTGGCCGACCACGGCATCCGCTACTGCGTGATCGGCGGCGTGGCGGTGAACGCCTACGCGGAACCGGTTCTCACCCAGGACCTCGACATCGTCATCGCGACGGACCAGGTGGAAGAGGCCCGGCGGCTGTTCGAGCTGGAGTTCAAAGTCCGGCAGTTCACTCACAGTCTCAACGTGTACGACCCGGACTCGAAGCTCCAGGTGCAGATTCAGCTGCCGCCGGAGGACTTCCCAGGCTTCGTCGAACGCGCCCGCGAACAGGAGGTGCTCGGGCTGGTCCTGCCCGTGGCGGCGCCCGAGGACCTGATCGGAGCGAAAATCGCCGCTGCCCTGGAACCGGCCCGGCGACCCAGCAAACGGCAGAAGGACCTCGCGGACATTTCGCGGCTGATCGAGACGTTCCCCGAACTGCTCGCTCAGGTACCCGAGGAGATCCGTAGCCGGCTCTTCCTTTAGGATCCCGGAATGCCGGATGTGAAGTCTCCCCAGCGCCCCGCCGCAAGCCTTCGTGGCCCTCTCGACGGCATCCGCGTCCTCGACTTCACGTGGGCGCTGGCCGGACCCTTCGGGACGATGCAGCTCGCAGACATGGGCGCCGAGGTGGTCAAGGTCGAATACCCGGAGACGCACGAAAAGGAGCGGGGATTCGGACCGTACGTCGAAGGCGTCTCCACCTTCTTCTTCAGCGTGAACCGCGGGAAGAAGGGCATCGCCATCGACCTGAAGGCGGCGGAGGGCAAGGCGCTGGTGAAGCGGCTTGCCCTGGCGGCCGACGTCCTCTGCGAGAACTTCCGCCCCGGAACGATGGCGCGGCTGGGCCTGGGCTACGAGGCGCTGCGCGAGGTGAACCCCGCCCTCGTCTACGCCTCGCTGAGCGGCTACGGCCAGACGGGGCCGTACAGCCGGTACGCCGCGGTCGATGTCGTAGCCCAGGCGATGGGCGGAACGCTGAGCCTGAACGGCTTCGAAGACCAGCCGCCGGTGCGCGTGGGCGTGAGCATCGGCGACATGGTGGGCGGCCTCTACCTCTCCATCGGCATCCTCGGCGCCCTCCGAGCGCGGGATCTGACAGGCGAAGGCCAGCTCGTGGATGTAGCCCTGACGGAGGCGCAGATGGCGCTTTGCGAGAACGCGATCGTCCGTCATTCGGCCTTCGATGAGCACCCCACCCGGATCGGCGGCCGCCACCCGCTGATCGCCCCATTCCAGCCGTATACCTCGGCCGATGGCTACGTGGTGAACGCGAACGTGAAGCAGTGGGACCTCTTTTGCGCCCTGATCGAACGCGACGACCTCGCGCTCGATGAACGCTTCGCCGCGAACCGCGCACGGATCGAGAACATCGACGCCCTGGAGATCGAGCTGAACGCGTCATTGTCCAGGAAGACGACCCAGGAGTGGTTCGAAGTTCTGCGCGATACGAACGTCTGCGCGATCGGCAAGGTGAACAGCATCGACGACCTCTTCCACGACCCGCATGTGGAAGCGCGAAACATGCTCGTCGATATCCCACTGCCGTACGGCCTTCCCGGGTCGCTAAAGGCGCCGAACTCGCCGCTCCACCTCTCGGCGACGCCAACCGTGGTCGGGCCACCGATGCCAGAGCACGGCGGCGACACAGACAACGTCCTCCAGTCCTGGCTGAACATGCCTTCGGCCGAGATCGAGCGGCTGCGAACCGCCGGCGTGATCAAGTAAGGAGAACACCCCATGGACGATCCACAGACGCTCGAACAGCTCTGGGAAGCGCACGTCTCGCACGAATTCGCGACCCAGGACACGGAAGCGACGCTGGCGACGATGGTCGATGACGCGTACGTGAACCACATCCCGGTGATGACCGGCGGAGTCGGGAAGGAAGCCCTCCGCGAGTTTTATTCGCGGCGCTTCATTCCGATGATGCCGCCGGACACCGAACTGACGCCCGTCTCTCGGACCGTCGGTGTCGACCAACTGGTAGATGAGATGATCTTCGCGTTTACGCATACGGTGGCGATGGACTGGATGCTGCCGGGCGTCGCGCCGACGGGCCGGCGCGTGGAGGTGCCGTTGGTGGCTATCGTGAGGTTCCGCGATGGGAAGCTGGCGCACGAACACATCTATTGGGACCAGGCCTCCGTGCTCGTCCAGATCGGGTTACTCGATCCGGCGGGCCTGCCCGTGGCGGGTGTCGAGACCGCGCGGAAAGTGTTAGACGGCGCCTTTCCCTCGAATACCTTGATGGGGTAGGGGCGCGCGGCCATGCGGGAGATGGATCTACACTGCGCCGAGCCCACCGGCCCCGCGGGGGAGTCGCGGCGCAGGCACAAGGAATGGGCTTCACTCGCTGAACGCAGAAGGACGTGACTTTCCCGTGGCAACGAGAGACTGGGACCCCGGCCAGTATGCGCGCTTCAAGGACGAACGTGCCCAGCCGTTCTTCGACCTCCTCGGACTCGTTCAGGCGACGCCTGGCGGGCGTGTTATCGACCTCGGCTGCGGGCCGGGGAACCTCACGCGCGTCCTTCACGAACGGACGGGCGCTGGGGAGACCGTGGGCATCGACTCTTCGAAGGCGATGCTGGCCGACGCCGCGGAGCAGGCCGGCGGCGGGCTCCGCTTCGAACGGGCGGAGATCGGCTCCTTCGCTTACCCGGCCGGCTTCGACATCGTCTTTTCCAACGCGGCCCTGCAGTGGGTGGATGACCACCCGGCGCTGATTCCGCGCGTGGCTGCGCTTGTGCGGCCGGGCGGCCAGCTCGCCTTCCAGGTGCCCGCGAATCATGACCACGTTTCACACCGGCTCGCCCACGAACTTATCGCCGAAGAGCCGTACCGGTCGGCGGTCGCGGGGTTCGTGCGGGCGGTCCCCGTTCAGCTCCCGGAATGGTACGCGGCGACGCTGGACCGGCTCGGCTTCGGCGAGCTTCACGTCCGCCTCCAGGTCTATGGCCACCACCTCACGGGGCCCGAGGAGGTGGTGGAGTGGGTGAAGGGCACGCTCCTGACGGAGTACCGCAAGCGGCTGCCCGCCGGGCTGTACGAAGGCTATCTCGCGGCATACCGCGAGCGGCTGTTGGCCGTCCTCCCGGATGACCGGCCATTCTTCTATCCCTTCAACCGGATCCTCGCCTGGGCGCGGAAGCCCGCCTGAGCCGTCTGCTCGATTGACCCGGATCGGCTTCGGCCGGCGGCGGAGCGCCTTCACTTCGCCTGGGCGGATGGCGCCGCGGCGATGGCGAGCCTCAGCCCGATCAGGGTCGCCATAACCCTCCCGTCTACGAGTAACATGAGGCCTTGGCACGAGGTCGCCCCAGTTGTACTTGTCTCCGCGGGGTAGATGCAGCCTGCGATGGGGCCCCTGCCCCAGTGGGCTCCTGTTGGGATCACGCGGCAAGGTTGCCAAACACGTGGCGGAGCATGCGCGAGTGATATAGTCTTGGCGCGATGACCGATCAGATGGGATTTGCAACCATTGCGAACGGTGGAAGAGTCGCCTACTGGCTTCGGCCCGGCCAGGGGGAGCCCTTTCTCGATGTGTGCCACCCGGGCGAACCATCGCAATCGATCTACGCGGAGATGGCGACTATTGAGGCGTATGGCGAAGCGCTTAGGCACGGACAACCCCGCTGGCAATTCGACTGGAGGGGTACGGGAATGTCCTCGCCGCTCGGTCCATCGTTCTCGTTCCAAGACATGGTCGCCGACCTTACCGGCGTCGCCGACCTGGTCGGTCGGCCGTTCCATCTCAACGCCTGGGGCTGGGGTTGCTTCGTGGCCGCAGCTTACACGGCAACCCATCCGACATCGGTGATAAGCCTCTCCTGGCATCTGGCGACGCGATGGGCCTGCGACGACTTGTTACCTCCCGCAGGCATGAGCCCCGACCAGGCACGCATGTTCTATAGTCATGTCCTGGCCGCGAGCAACAGAGACCTTGATGGGCCGCTGGTCCATCGATTGGCGGCGCGGTGCGTTGATGAGGTCTATGCCAGCGCTAGCCATTATGCGGGCGCGGTCAGGGATTGCGACCTCGTTCAACTCGCGCGCCCGATCGCCATTCCAATCCTTCTTCACGCGCATCCCATGCAGCAGCAGAGCGCCGCTGAACTGGCGGCTGCACTGCCCCAGGTTAGAGTCGCTCTGCGGGATCTTTTTACGACGGTAGATGCGAACCTCGGCGCCGACGAGCGACGCGTCCTTGATGACCATCTCACAGCGAACCGGGCGGGGGCGATCGACCAGGCCCGGGCAGCCGTCGGTGCGCTGACGCCACGGGAGCGCGAAATCCTGGCGCTATTGGCGCGTGGTTTGACCAACGCCGAAATAGGGCTGCGGCTTTCCATCGCAAATACGACCGTCGCCCGCCACATCGCCAATGTCTTCGGAAAGCTAAAGGTGGGAAGTCGTACGGAAGCGGCAGCGTTTGTTTTCGAGCGCGCACTGGAGACGGACCGCAGGGCGCGGGGGGCCGACACCGTGGCTCTCCCGGCGCGCCAGGCTCGTGGGAGCCAAGCCCGGTAGAGGTACGCGGCTCGCCAGCCTACATAGTTCCCTGCACAAAATGATCGATGACCCGCGGCTTCGGGCCGGGCGCAGACTCGGAGCTGCCGCACCCGGTAGAGACGCGGAGCGCGGCAGCTTACATAGCGCCTTGCACCAAATGATCGATGCCCTGCGGCTTCAGGCCGGCCAAACTTAGCGAGCCGTTCGGGGATGCGGGCGAGTTCGAGGCAGAGGGTGGAGATGAGCCAATAGGACGCGCTCCCTGCGCCGGTTTGACTGTCACACGTCGCCGCCGGATGGGCACCGGGGTGCCGTTGACGATGG
>JANMTH010000539.1:0-3466 GCA_031390305.1 Thermoflexaceae bacterium | reverse complement strand
GCCCAGGCCGCCCCTCAACGCCCCACGGCCCCGCCCCGGTTGCCGCTGCCCGCCACGTAGCCCATGCTTCGGCCTCCACACCACCTCGGGAAGTGACGCCGTGAAAGTCAGCCTCTTCTACCTGCCCTCCATCGGTTCGCGTGAAGACATCGAAAAAGGCATGGCCGGCCTCCGCCCGGACCTCTACCAGCAGATGCTCAGCGACCTGACAGACCAGGCCAAACTGGGCGACGAACTCGGCTACGACTCCATCTCCTTCACCGAGCACCACTTTCACGTCGAAGGCTTCGAGATCTCCAACAACCCCGTGATGCTCGACCTCTACCTCGCGATGCAGACGAAGCGCATCCGCGTCGGCCAGCTCGGGCTCGTCCTCCCCTCGCATAACCCCCTGCGTGTCGCCGAAGACATCGCGATGCTGGACCACATGACGGGCGGCCGCGCCAACGCCGGCTTCGCCCGCGGCTATCAGCGCCGCTGGGTCGATGTCCTCGCCCAGCAGCTTCACGGTATCCACGGCGCCACCCCCGGCGAACACGACGCCATCGACCAGGCGAACCGCCAGGCCTTCGAAGAGCACTTCCGGATCATCAAGCAGGCCTGGACCCAGGACATGATGAAGTTCGAGGGCAAGTACTGGCAGATCCCCGTCGAGGGCACGCCCTGGGACATCGAAGCGACACGGCGCTACGGCGCCGGAGTCGATGTCAACAACATCGTCCGCGAGATCGGCGTCGTCCCCAAACCCCTCCAGAAGCCCCACCCGCCGATCTTCCAGCCGTTCGCTTCGAGCGAGAATACGATCCGCTGGTGCGCCAAAGAGGACGTCACGGCCATCCTCCCGGCCATGCATAGCGGCCTCCAGAACCGCCTCTACGAGGTCTATCGCGAGGAGGCGAACGCCAACGGCCGGAGCCTCGAGCCCGGCCAGGGCCTCGGCGTCCTCCGCGACGTCATCGTCTGCGACACCGACGAAGAGGCCCAGTACTGGTGGCGCCAGGCCGCGAACTTCTGCGGCGCCGCCAGGTTCGCGCCCTTCCAATTAGGCGATGTTCTCGCGCCAGCGGGCGAAGAACGCCCAACGCCCGAAGAGATGCTCACGAACGGCATGGCCCTCGTCGGCACACCCGAGACCGTAAAGATCCAGATGGAGAAGCTCTTGGAGACGACACCCGTCGAGTGGATCTTCGCCTGGGCCTACAACGGCCTCATCCCCAACGCCACGATCCTCAAGTCCCACCAGCTCTTCGCCACGAAGGTGATGCCCAAATTCAGCACCGCCTTCTAAGACGCCCCCACCCCGGTAGTTGTGGCCCACCGGGGCCACGGGCTGCTTCCCAGCCTCAGGCGCCGTTCCGCCCCCGCTCCGGACATCCGCGGGAATCGCAAGGCGCACCTCTCCTGGCCTCTCTGCTTCTCCGCGTCTAACCCCCCCCCGCCAACAGCAACCCCGCCAGCGGGTCCGCGAGCTCGAACTCCTCGTCGTTCAGATCCCGCACAAACACATCGTTCTTGCGGAACCAGCGCCGGTCTTCGAAGCTCCGCTCATACGCCTCCAGCTCCCGCGTCACCGCCAGGCTCACCGAAAGCATCCCGTTCGTCGCCGCATAGCCGAGCGCCCGTTCCGCCATCCAGAGTTCGAGCCCACGCCCACGGTACCCGGCCGCCAGCCACGGCGGCGTCAGCGTCGCCCGGCCATCGCGCGCCGTCCGCAGCGTCACGGCTCCTGCCACTCGCTCACCATCGGCGAGGACGAACCAGCCCGGCCGGTGGCCCTGTTCGAACGGCCACGGGTCCTCCCCCGTCAGCTCCCCGATCGCCTCCGCGTCGGATCGGCGCTGTTCGCGGACGGTCAGGAGTGGCAGCCGCCGCTCGAGCGTGAGCTGTGGTGCGCCGCCCCCGGTGCGCGAGACCGTGTGGTACCCCAGCCGCGCGAAGTAGTCCTCCAGGATCGCTTCGCGAACCGGAATCGCGCAGCGCAGGAAGCGGATTCCCGCGTCCTGCGCCGCCCGTTCGACCGCCCGCACCAGCATTCGCCCCGCGCCCGGCCGGCTCGCGCAGAGAAGGTCGAACAGCCCAACCCCCTCATCGTGCGTCCAGCGCACCACCCCAACCGCGCCCTCATCCGTCCCCGCCACCAGCAGCCGCGCGCCCGTCTGCGCCAGCAGCTCCGGCCCGCGGGCCAGCGCCTCCTTCGCGCCCGGAAATTCGTCTTCGAATCCGCCGAACGCCGCCGCCAGCAACCGTGCGACATCCGGCGCGTCTTCCACGCGAAACGGCCGCACCAAAACCTCAGTCACCATCCCCCGACTCTACCGCCGTCAGGCGGTCCCCGGCCACCCCTACCGGCTACTGCCTACCGGCTACCGGCTACTCAAACTACGATGCCGCCCATGGGCGAAGCCGCGGCACTCATCGCCGCCTTAACCTGGTCCGGCACGAGCGTCGCGATGGCCTCGCTCTCCGCGCGCGTCACGCCCGTCGCCATGAGCGCCCTCCGGCTCAGCGTCGCATCGCTCCTCCTCCCACTCGCGCTCCTCCTCTCGGGACAGACCGGCGCGGTCGCCGATGCCCCGGCCAGCGCGATCTGGGCGATGATCGGGAGCGGCATCCTCGCCTACGCCCTGGGCGACACGCTCTACATCGCCGCCCTGAAGTCGCTTGGTGTGCAACGCGCCTTCACCGTCTCCATGACCTTGTTCATCCTCCTTTCCGTGGCCGGCGGCATCGTCCTCCTCGACGAAGAGTTCCACTGGTACCAGATCGTAGGCTCGGCGTTCGTTGGAGCTGGCATTCTCCTCATCGTCCGCGGCCGAAGCTCGAGCACGCCAGCGGGCGCGGGGCGGAATGCGATAGAGCCGTCCGTACATCGCCGCCGGTTGCTCCGCCTCGTTGGCGCCGGGGGTTACGGCGCCGTCATCGCCGTCGCCATCCTCTGGGCGGCCGCCACCCTCTGGCTCGCGCATGGCCGTGGCGACCTCCCGAGCATCGCCGCCGCCACCCTCCGTACGCCGGCCGGCGCCCTCTGCATGCTCGCCTACGCCGGCATCGCCGCCCGCGCCGACCTCGCAGCTCCGTTCCGCAGCCGGCGAGACCTCGCCGCCATCGCCCTCGTCGGCCTCATCGGCACCGCCTTCGGCAGTCTCCTCTACGTCTACGCGGTTGGCGAAGCTGGCCCGGGAAAGACGACCGTCCTCTCCGCCGCCGCCCCGCTCATGGCCCTCCCCCTTTCGTTCGTCGTCCTCCGCGAGACGATCACGCGGCAGGTGGTCGCTGGCACCGTCCTCGCCGTCTGCGGGATTGTCCTCGTCGTCGTCTGAGGTTGCGTTGTGTAATCGCCGTGTAAAACCCTCCGCCGTCACCATAGCGCCACCCGTCCGGTACTCGTTTTTTAACCCCTCGTCGCTATACAACGGTCTCACGCTCAAGCGCCCCTGAGCGACGAGGAGAAGAAAATGAGCGACGA